>NZ_SCMM01000051.1:0-31883 GCF_005503345.1 Ramlibacter sp. 2FC | reverse complement strand
GCTGGTGTCCATCCACCAGCACCTCCAGTGTTCCGCTTGAACCGCCGTATGCGGAACCGCACGTACGGTGGTGTGAGAGGGCTGAGGGGGTAACCCCTCACCCTACTCAATTCCCGGATCCTGGGCCGGCTCAGCGCCGGGGCCTCTTGGGCGCGATGCCCATGGCCTCGCGGCTCTTGTCGATCCGCTTCTGCTTGCGCCGCTCGACCTTCTCGACCGACTTGCGCTTGGTGTAGCCCGACCAGTCGGCCCAGGCCCACCAGGCCACGGCCAGGCCGAACGGCGACAGCACCAGCCACCAGTCCCAGGCGGCAACGGCGCCTATTTCCAGGAACTTCATGAGCAGCAGCACGATACCCAGTCCCAGCAAATACATTCTCACCCCCGCATACAAACTGTTGTGATCCGCCGTGGCCTGCGGGCGTCAACCGCAGTCACTACAATCGCGTTCATTCACTGTAACTGAAGAGCCCACGAGGAATGACGATGAAACGAGTGCTGCTTGCCCTGACCGCCGCCATCACGGTGTCGGCTCCCGCCTTTGCCGACCAGGCCCTGGCCACGGCCAAGAACTGCATGGCCTGCCATGCCGTCGACAAGAAGCTGGTGGGACCGTCCTTCAAGGAAGTGGCCGCCAAGTACGCTAGCGACAAGTCGGCCGCCGACAAGCTGGCGACCAAGATCGTCAAGGGCGGCTCGGGCGTCTGGGGCGCGGTGCCCATGCCCGCCAACACCCAGGTCAGCGAGGCCGAGGCCAAGAAGCTGGCCACCTGGGTGCTGAGCCTCAAGTAATCACGAAACGCGCACCCAAGGCAAAGGCCCGCTCTTGATGCGGGCCTTTTTGATCGAAAAGGCCGGTTCCCACCGGCCTTTTTCATGGGCTGGGCGGCTGCGCCGCTTCAGTAGGCTTGGCCGAGCTGGCCCAGGATCGCCGGGTTCTCCAGCGTACTGGTGTCCTGGGTGATGGCCTCGCCCTTGGCCAGGCTGCGCAGCAGGCGGCGCATGATCTTGCCCGAGCGCGTCTTGGGCAGGTTCTCACCGAAGCGTATGTCCTTGGGCTTGGCGATCGGGCCGATCTCTTTGGCGACCCAGTCACGCAGCTCCTTGGCGATGACCTTGGCCTCGTCGCCGGCCGGCAGCGGGCGCTTGAGCACCACGAAGGCGCAGATCGCCTCGCCGGTCAGCTCGTCCGGGCGCCCCACCACGGCGGCCTCGGCCACCAGGTCGGTCTTGGCGACCAGGGCGGACTCGATCTCCATGGTGCCCATGCGGTGGCCCGAGACGTTGAGCACGTCGTCGATGCGCCCCGTGATGCGGAAATAGCCACGGTCGGCCGAACGCACCGCCCCGTCGCCGGCCAGGTAGATCCGGCCGCCCATCTCGTCGGGGAAGTAGCTCTTCTTGAAGCGCTCGGGGTCGCCCCAGATGGTGCGGATCATCGACGGCCAGGGACGCTTGACCACCAGCATGCCGCCCGCGCCGTTGGGGATGTCGTGGCCGGCCTCGTCGACGATGGCGGCCATGATGCCCGGCAGCGGCAGGGTGCAGGAGCCCGGCACCAACGGCGTGGCGCCCGGCAGCGGCGTGATCATGTGGCCGCCGGTCTCGGTCTGCCAGAAGGTGTCGACGATGGGGCAGCGCTCGCCGCCCACATGGCGGTGATACCACATCCAGGCCTCGGGGTTGATGGGCTCGCCCACCGTGCCCAGGATGCGCAGGCTGGACAGGTCCCAGTTCCTGGGATGCACCTTGTCGTCGGTCTCGGCCGCCTTGATCAGCGAGCGGATGGCGGTGGGCGCGGTGTAGAAGATCGAGACCTTGTGGCGCTCTATCATCTGCCAGAAGCGGCCGGCATGAGGGAAGGTGGGCACGCCCTCGAACACCACCTGGGTCGCGCCGGCGGCCAGCGGGCCGTAGGCCACGTAGCTGTGGCCGGTGATCCAGCCAATGTCGGCCGTGCACCAGAACACGTCCTCGGGGCGCAGGTCGAAGGTCCAGTCCATGGTGAGCTTGGCCCACAGCAGGTAGCCGCCCGTGGCATGCTGCACGCCCTTGGGCTTGCCGGTCGAGCCCGAGGTGTAGAGGACGAACAGCGGGTGCTCGGCGCCCACGGGCTCGGCGGGGCATTCGCTGCTCTGGCCAGCCAGGGCCTGCTCAAAGGTCTTGTCGCGCCCTTCCACCATGGCGCAGGGGGTCTGGGTGCGCTGGTAGACGAAGATGTTGCGGATCGACTCGCAGCCGCCCATGGCCAGGCCCTCGTCGACGATGGCCTTGAGCGGCAGTTCCTTGCCGCCGCGCATCTGGTAGTTGGCGGTGATCACGGCCACCGCGCCGGCGTCGATGATGCGCTCCTGCAGCGCCTTGGCCGAGAAGCCGCCGAACACCACGCTGTGCGTGGCGCCGATGCGCGCGCAGGCCTGCATGGCGACCACGCCCTCGATGGTCATCGGCATGTAGACGAGCACCCGGTCGCCCTTCTTGATGCCATGCGCCTTGAGCGCATTGGCGAACTGGCTGACGCGCGCCAGCAGTTCCTTGTAGCTGACCCGTGTCACCTCGCCGCCGTCGGCCTCGAAGACGATGGCGGTCTTGTGCTCGACCGGCGTGCCCATGTGGCGGTCCAGGCAGTTGGCGCTGGCGTTGAGCTCGCCGTCGTCGAACCACTTGTAGAACGGGGCGTTGGACTCGTCGAGCGTGCGCGTGAAGGGCTTGTTCCAGACCAGGTTCTCGCGCGCCAGTCGCGCCCAGAAACCCTCGAAATCCCGCTCGGCCTCGGCGCACAGCGCTTGGTAGCCGTCCATGCCGGAAATGCGTGCGGCCTTGATGACCGCGTCGCTCGGGGGGAACACGCGGTTTTCGACCAGTACCGACTCGATGGCGCTCATGGGGGTCTTCTCCTCAAATATGAATAATGCAGGTCGGGAGCTAATGTCCAGCCTGGCTCTTACAGGCCACTGACTGGCGCCAATCTTACAAACTGACGCGGCGGCGCCGGGCGAAGCGTCATGAGCGCCCCCTACAATCCGGCGCACTCCACTCGCTCCGCATCCCATGTCCGACCCCACCACCAGCCAAGCCGTCTCGCTGCGCCCCCTGCCCAATCTGATTTTCGCCAGCCGCTGGCTGCAGCTTCCGCTGTACCTGGGCCTGATCGCCGCCCAGGCGGTCTACGTCTTCCACTTCTGGGTGGAATTGGTGCACCTGCTCGAGGCGGCCTTCGGCAGCGAGACCGCCCTGCAGGCCCTGGTGACCAGCATAGGCTACAAGTCCGAGGCCCAGATAGCCTCGCTCAACGAAACCATCATCATGCTGGTGGTACTGGCGCTGATCGACGTGGTGATGATTTCCAACCTGCTGATCATGGTGATCGTGGGCGGCTACGAAACCTTCGTCAGCCGCATGAACCTGGAAAGCCACCCCGACCAGCCCGAGTGGCTCAGCCATGTGAACGCCTCGGTGCTCAAGGTCAAGCTGGCCACCGCCATCATCGGCATCAGCTCGATCCATCTGCTCAAGACCTTCATCAACGCGGCCAACTACGACGTCAAGGTGCTGATGTGGCAGACCATCATCCACGCGGTGTTCCTGCTCTCGGCACTGGCCATCGCCCTGACCGACCGGCTGATGGCGCAGCCGACGGCGCACCACTGAGCGGTCTCAGCGGCCGACCATGTCGGCCGGCACCACCCAGCGGTCGAACTGCTCGGCCGTCACGAAACCGCTGGCCAGCGCGGCCTCGCGCAGGCTCAGGCCTTCGCGGTGCGCCTTCTTGGCGATCTCGGCGGCCTTGTCGTAGCCGATGTGGGGATTGAGCGCGGTCACCAGCATCAGCGAGCGCTGCACGAGCTCGGTGATGCGCTCCCGGTCGGGCTCTATGCCGACGGCGCAATGCTCGTCGAAGCTCTGCATGCCGTCGGCCAGCAGGCGCACGCTCTGCAGGAAGTTGTGCGCCACCATGGGCCGGAACACGTTGAGCTCGAAATTGCCCGAGGCACCGCCGACATTGATCGCCACGTCGTTGCCGAACACCTGGCAGCACAGCATGGTCAGCGCCTCGCACTGGGTCGGGTTGACCTTGCCCGGCATGATGGACGAGCCCGGCTCGTTCTCCGGGATCCGGATCTCGCCCAGGCCGCTGCGCGGCCCGCTGGCCAGCCAGCGCACGTCGTTGGCGATCTTCATCAGGCTGGCCGCCAGGGTCTTGAGCGCGCCGTGCGCATGGACCAGGGCGTCGCAGGCGGCCATGGCCTCGAACTTGCTCGGCGCGGTGACCAGGGGCAGGCCGGTCAGCCTCGCCAGCTCGGCCGCCACCCGCTGGTCATAGCCCTTGGGCGCGTTCAGGCCGGTGCCCACGGCCGTGCCGCCCAGCGCGAGTTCGCACAGGTGCGGCAGCGCCGCGCGCAGATGCGCCTCGCCATGCGCGAGCTGGGCCACATAGCCCGAGAACTCCTGGCCCAGGGTCAGCGGCGTCGCGTCCTGCAAGTGGGTGCGGCCGATCTTGACGATGTCGGCGAAGGCCTGGGCCTTGTGCGCCAGCGTGGCGCGCAGCCGGCCCAGCGCCGGCAGCAGCCGGCGCACTATGCCTTCCGCCGCGGCCAGGTGCATGGCAGTGGGAAACACGTCGTTGCTCGACTGGCTGCGGTTCACGTCGTCGTTCGGGTGCACCAGCCGGCCCTCGCCGCGCGGGCCGCCGAGCAGCTCGCTGGCGCGGTTGGCCAGCACTTCGTTGAGGTTCATGTTGGTCTGGGTGCCCGACCCGGTCTGCCAGACCACCAGCGGGAACTCCTCGGGATGGCCGCCGGCGATCACCTCGTCGGCCGCTGCGACGATGGCGTCGGTCTTCCTCTCGTCCTGCAGGCCCAGGGCCTGGTTGACCACCGCCGCGGCGCGCTTGACCTGGGCCAGGGCCTTGATCAGCTCGCGCGGCTGGCGCTCGCCCGAGATGTCGAAATGCTGCAGCGAGCGCTGGGTCTGCGCCCCCCACAGCCGGTCGGCCGGCACCTCGATGGGGCCGAAGCTGTCGCGCTCGGTTCGGGTCTGCATGGCTGGCTCCGCGCGGGGTGATGGCCTGACCTGTCAAAATAGCGGGCTAGGGCCTGTCCCTAGGGCAACCGTAGCAGACTTCCCATTCGACTGCAAAGTTCGTCCCGCCGCCGTCCCAAGTCACCCGTCCACGAGCACCATGACCACGACCATCAAGCAGGAAGACCTGATCCAATCCATCGCCGACGCCTTCCAGTACATCAGCTACTACCACCCGCTGGACTACATCAAGGCACTCGGCGAGGCCTACGAGCGCGAGCAGTCGCCGGCCGCCAAGGACGCGATCGCCCAGATCCTGACCAACTCGCGCCTGTCGGCCGAGGGCCACCGCCCGATCTGCCAGGACACCGGTATCGGCATGGTGTTCCTGAAGGTCGGCATGAACGTGCAATGGGCCGACGCCACCATGGGCCTGCAGCAGATGGTCGACGAGGGCGTGCGCCGCGCCTACGCCAACCCGGACAACCCGCTGCGCGCCTCGGTGCTGGCCGACCCGGCCGGCACGCGCAGGAACACCAAGGACAACACCCCGGCCGTGGTGCACTTCGAGATCGTCCCGGGCGACCATGTGGAAGTGATCTGCGCGGCCAAGGGCGGCGGCTCCGAGGCCAAGGCCAAGTTCGCCATGCTCAACCCCTCGGACGACCTGGTGGAGTGGATCCTCAAGACCGTGCCGACCATGGGCGCGGGCTGGTGCCCGCCCGGCATCCTGGGCGTCGGCATAGGCGGCACGCCCGAGAAGGCCATGCTGCTGGCCAAGGAGTCCATCATGGCCCCGGTGGACATCCACGAGCTGATCGCCAAGGCCAAGGGCGGCGCCAAGCTGAGCCGCGCCGAGGAACTGCGCCTGGAGCTGTACGAGAAAGTCAATGCCCTGGGCATCGGCGCCCAGGGCCTGGGCGGCCTGACCACGGTGCTGGACGTCAAGGTGCTGGACTACCCCTGCCACGCCGCCAACCTGCCGGTGGCCCTGGTGCCCAACTGCGCCGCCACCCGCCACTGCCACTTCCACCTGGACGGTTCCGGCCCGGCCAAGATAGCGCCGCCCAAGCTCGAGGACTGGCCCGCCGTGACCTGGACGCCGGATACGAAATCCGCTACCCGCGTCAACCTGGACAGCCTGACCAAGGAAGAGGTCGCCTCCTGGAAGGTCGGCCAGAAGCTGCTGCTCAACGGCAAGATGCTGACCGGCCGCGACGCCGCGCACAAGCGCATCGCCGACATGCTGGCCAAGGGCGAGAAGCTGCCGGTGGACTTCAGCAACCGCGTGATCTACTACGTGGGCCCGGTGGACCCGGTGCGCGACGAGGTGGTGGGCCCAGCCGGCCCGACCACCGCCACCCGCATGGACAAGTTCGCGCGCACCATGCTCGAGCAGACCGGCCTGATCTCGATGATCGGCAAGTCCGAGCGCGGCCCGGTCGCGATCGAGGCGATCAAGGACAACCAGTCGGCCTATCTGATGGCCGTGGGCGGCGCCGCCTACCTCGTCGCCAAGGCCATCAAGTCGGCCAAGGTGGTGGGCTTCGCCGACTTAGGGATGGAAGCCATCTACGAGTTCGACGTGCAGGACATGCCCGTGACCGTGGCCGTGGACTCGAGCGGCACCAGCGCCCACACCACCGGCCCCGCCGAGTGGCAAAAGCGCATCGCCTCGGGCGAGTTCAAGGGCATTGCGGTCGCTGCGGCCTGAATGCAGGCGGCCTCGGCGGTGGACGCCCCGATCGGCGTCTTTGACAGCGGCATAGGCGGCCTCAGCGTGCTGCAGGCGCTGCGCGCCGAACTGCCGCACGAGCGCTTCGTCTACCTCGCCGACAGCGGCCACGCGCCCTATGGCGAGCGCGGCGACGCCTTCGTCGCTGCCCGCACGCACGCCATCAGCGCCTACCTGCGCGAGCGCTATGGCATCAAGGCCCTGGTCGTGGCCTGCAACACCGCCACGGCCGCCGCCATCCACGAGGCCCGCGCCGCCCACCCGGACCTGCCGGTGGTCGGCGTGGAGCCGGCGCTCAAGCCCGCCGTGGCCATTAGCCGCACCGGTCGCATCGGCGTGATCGGCACGCGCGGTACGCTGGCCAGCGCCAAGTTCGCCAGGCTGCTGGCCTCGCTGCAGGGGCAGGCCGAGTTCGTGGTCCAACCCTGCGACGGCCTGGCCCATGCGATCGAGCGCAGCACGGCGCAGGCCCTGCCGGCCGACCCCGCATCGACCGAGATCCGGGCCCTGTGCGCGCGCTACACCGGCGCCATGGGCCGCTTCGGCCAGGCCCCGGGCGAGATCGACACCCTGGTGCTGGGCTGTACCCACTACGTGTTCGCGCAGGACGACCTGCGCGCCCTGCTTGGCCCCGAGATCCAGCTGATCGCCACCGGCGAGCCGGTCGCGCGCCAGACGCGGCGCCTGCTGCAGGTCGCCGGCCGGCTGGCGCCGTCGCAGGGCGAAGCGCCGACCCAGGACGCGGTGCAGTTGCTCACCACCGGCGCCCTCGACCCCCTGCAGGCCGCGGCGGCCCGCTGGCTGCAGCTGCCCGCCGATTGCTGCGCCGCCGTGCAAGTGCCGTCCTAGGCGCCCCACAGGCGCTCGCCGCCCTGGTCCAGGTGGGTGAGGTACAGGCGCAGGTCGAGCTCGAGCTGGTGGTAGGCCGGCTCCATGTGCTCGCACAGCTGGTAGAAGGCGCGGCCATGCTCGCGCTCGCGCAGGTGAGCCAGCTCGTGCACCGCGATCATGCGCAGGAACTCGATCGGCGTGTCCCTGAACAGCGCCGCCACGCGGATCTCGCGCTTGGCCTTGAGCCGGCTGCCCTGCACGCGCGCCACCGTGCTGTGCAGCCCCAGCGCATTGCGGATCACATGGATCTTGCTGTCGAACGTCACCTTGCTGACCGCATCGGCGCTGCGCATGAATTCGTTCTTCAGCGAACTGACGTACTGGTAGAGCCCGCCATCGGTACGGATGCCGTGCGCGCCCGGGTACTTGCGGCGCAGCCAGGCCGCCAGGCCCTGCTGCTCGAGCATCTGGCGCACCTTGTTCCGCAGGTCCTCGGGATAGGCCTGCAGGTAGGGCAGCGGACTCACGCCGGTTGGCCGGCGGCCAGGGCCGCCTCGCGTCCGCGCCGCATGTTCACCGGCCACAGCAGGACCAGGCCGGCGACGAACAGCAGTCCCGAGGACGCGATCGCGATGCGCTGGTTGCCTCCGGTGAACCAGGTGATGGCGCCGTAGCTCAGCGGGCCGACGATGCTGGCCAGGCGGATCGCGAAGGTCCACAGGCCGTAGAACTCGGCCAGCTGGCGCGGCGGCGCGAACAGGCCGGCCATGGCACGGCCGGCCGACTGACTCGAGCCCATGCAGGCGCCGGCGATGCCCGCCGCCCACCAGAAGCCGCCCTTGGTCGTGGTCAGCGCCGCGATCGCGCAGGTCGCGATCCAGCCCAGCAGGGTCAGCGCCAGCGCCGGCTTGTGGCCGATACGGTCCTGCCAGTAGCCGAAGGCAAAGGCGCCCAGCGCCGCCGCGATGTTGAGCACGAAGATCAGCAGCATGGTCTCCTGCTGCGCGAAGCCGATGACCTGCTCGGCGTAGATGGCCGACAGCGCGATGGCCGTCGCCACCCCGCCCTGGTAGGCCACGGCGCAGCCCAGCAGCCACATGAAGTCGCGGTAGCGGCGCGCCTGGTGCAGCGTGCTCCTGAGCTGGCGCAGCGAAGCCTTCCAGCCCGAGGGCGCCATGGCCTGCGGCCGCGGCCGCGCGCGCTCGGGCAGCAGCGCGAAGGTGACCAGCGCGGCCAGGCCGTAGAGCGTGGCCGTGATCAGCAGGGTGACCGGCACGAAGCGCTCGGCCGCGATGCCATGGGACTGGGCCCAGAGCACGTAAGCCAGGCTCAGGCCCAGCGCCAGCATGCCGCCCAGATAGCCCAGGCTCCAGCCCCAGCCGCTGACCTTGCCCATGCCCTCGGCGCGCGCCAGCTCGGGCAGGAAGGCCGCGGTCAGCGACTCGCCGTACGAGTAGAAGGTGTTGGACAGGATGACCAGCCCCATGGCCAGCGCCACGCTGCCGGGACCGGCCAGCGCGAGCAGGGCCGTGCTGGCCACGCAGCCGGCGGTGGTGAGCATCAGCAGCCGCTTCTTGGCCGCACGCAGGTCGGCCCAGGCGCCCAGGCTGGGCATGGTCAGCATGACGATGGCGTAGGACGCGCTGAGCGAGGCGGTCCAGGCGAAGGTGGCCCAGTCGGCACGGCCGGCGATACCGCCCACGAAGTAGGCCGCGAACACCGCGGTGATGACCACCGTGGTGTAGCCCGAGTTGGCGAAGTCGTACATGGCCCAGCCGAACACCTCGCGCTTGCGCACGCCGGGGTTCAGGGCATCGGAAGGGAACAGGCCCATGGCAAGGCGAATCGAACGAGAGGCAGCGCCGGCCGGGCCGGCGCCGTGCTTCAGTGCAGGTGGCGCGGCCGGCGGCCGCCGCCGTGGCCCGTTCCGCCGGAGCCGCCATGGCCGCGCGGCGGCTTGCCGAGCTCGAGCGAATTGGCCAGGGCGTCGAAGCGCTGGCCGAACAGCTTGTCGATCTCGGCCACCACGCCGCCGAGCTCCGAGCCGTCGAAATGGCGCTCCATCAGCTGCACCACGTCCTCCACCAGCAGGTCGCGCTGGGCCTGCATGATGGCCCCGGGCGTGGGGCCGACGAACAGCAGTACGAAGTCGTCGCGCGACTCGCGGCCTTCGGCCTCGTCCTCCTCGTCGTATTCGGCGTCGTAGAAGGTGACCTCGATCTGGGCGCCGGTCTCGGCCACCTCGTTGAGGTTCATGCACATCTCGTCGAGCACCTGGCGGAAATCCTCGTCGCCGTACACGGTCCAGCAGATCTGCAGCAGATGGGCCGGCGCGTCCAGGCGGATGCCGGGCTCGTCCTCGTAGGCGCTGGCCGCGCCGTCGGCCAGCGAGCGCGCGCCGGCGTACTTCCACAGGGGCTTGAGCACGTCCTGCAGGGTCTCGAAGCCAACGTCGGGGCGCAGGCGCACGTCACCATGCACGTGGATCTCGAAAGGCGCGTTGTTGTAATCGGTCATGGAGAACTCGGTCTATGAGCACCGATTGTGCCACCGCAGCCAAGGCCCCGACGCCCTGGCCACCCTCCGAGCCAGGTCAATAGACCGAACCGCCGGACTGCGAAGAAGTCAGCACGCCCGCCTCGGCGGAGATGTCGTAGACCGCCGCCGCACCGCGCACGCCGCTCCAGGCCGTCAGGTCGAAACTGCCGCCGCCCGACAGGCGCTGGACGATCACGTTGCGGAATGTCAGCGGCTGCCCGGGCAGGCAGGTCGTTGGCGCGATCGTCGGGCTCAGGAAATAGGCCGAGCCCACGCCCACCCGCATGGCCTGGCGCCCCTCGACCAGCAAGGCCGTTTCCACGTCCACGCCGATGCCGCGCGCTGCGGCGACGGGCGCCCAGCCGTCCTGCACGGTGCGCGCCACGAAAGTCAGCAGCCGCCCCATGCGGTCGCGCGCGTCGAGATGGGCATCGGCCAGCACGCCGCCCAGGCCCGGCCCCGTCAGGAAGCCCTGGTCCAGCTTCATGTAGCGGTTGTAGGGGTCGGCCAGCGCCTGGGCCGAGGTCACGGTGCCCCTGAGCGCGGCGAAGTCGAACTGCCCCAGCACGGCCAGGCCGGCACTGGTACCGCCGATCGGCACGTTGCGCTGCATCAGCGCCTGGATGGCCGCATCCAGCGGCGTGCCCTTCCATTGCTGGATGTAGTCAGCCTGGTCGCCGCCCGCGATGAACAGGGCCTCGGCCCTGGCGACCCGCTCCAGCACGAAGGGATCGGCCGCGGCCTCCCGGTTCTGGATGACCAGGGTCTCGACCGAGCTCAGGCCGCCCATGGCGTAAATGTAGGGGTTGTAGCCGTCCGCGCCCGAGGCCCGTATCACGACGAAGTTGCCGCCACCCGACTTCTGGATCATCCACTGGAAGGCCGCATCGACGTCGGGCCCGCCGCCCATCAGCACGGCCGTGGGGGTGTCCGGCGCGGGCCGGACCACGTCGACAGCACTGCCCGTGAGGTAGTAGTCGTAGGCAGCCTTGCTCTTGCCGGCGGCCTGCGCGGCGCCGAAGGCCCCCAGCAGGAACAGGCCCAGCAAGCCGGTGAACAGCGCGCGACGAAAGAGGTCGACACGAAGAATGCGCGCGGCTGCGCTGCGCAAGGTGTGCATAGGGAAGCTCCTCTGTTGGCCCCCTGGCCGAACGACCATGGGTTGGGGCCATTGTGAGCACGCACTGCGTCCTGTCAATCGCCCAAACGGGCGGTACGTCAGCTGGTGCCTCGAACGGGACTCGAACCCGTACGCCGGTTGAGGGCGGCGGATTTTAAGTCCGCTGTGTCTACCGATTTCACCATCGAGGCCAGGCACCGATTCTCGCAGCGGGAAACGGGGCCACAAGCAAACAGCCCCGGCAACGCACGGGTTGACGGGGCTGTTTTTTCTGGAGGCGCGGGCCGGAGTCGAACCGACCTACACGGATTTGCAATCCGGTGCATAACCGCTTTGCTACCGCGCCAGGATTCCTTGGATCTCTCTGACAAAAAAGGGAAGCCGGAGCTTCCCTTTTGGGCTGGAAGACGTTGGCACTTCTTCCATGATCTGGAGCGGGAAACGAGGCTCGAACTCGCGACCTCAACCTTGGCAAGGTTGCGCTCTACCAACTGAGCTATTCCCGCGTAATCAGCAATCGTTGCTTTGTTATTCGCACCGTTTGCTGCAATAAAAGAATTATAGCGTAGTTTTTTGGGCTTCCGGTCAGGCACCCAAAAAAACTGACTCAGTGCTTCAAGGAGTCGCTGCCCGCAGCGTTCGGGGCACCGCCGGCCGCCGCCGCCATGGCCGCCACCTCCTCGTCGGAGAGCGGCACGGGCTTGCTCTCCAGGGCAATGTCGAGCACCTTGTCGATCCACCTGACCGGCACGATCTCCAGACCGTTCTTCACGTTCTCGGGAATCTCCTGCAGGTCCTTGACGTTTTCCTCGGGAATCAGCACGGTCTTGATGCCGCCACGCAGCGCGGCCAGCAGCTTCTCCTTGAGACCGCCGATGGCCGTAACCTCGCCGCGCAGCGTGATCTCGCCGGTCATGGCCACGTCGCCGCGCACCGGGATGCCGGTCAGCGCCGAGACGAAAGCCGTGCTCATCGCCGCGCCGGCGCTCGGACCGTCCTTGGGCGTGGCGCCATCGGGCACGTGGATGTGGACGTCCTTCTTCTCGAACACCTCGTCCTTGATCCCCAAGCGGCGCGCACGGCTGCGCACCACGGTGCGCGCGGCCTCGACCGACTCCTTCATCACGTCGCCCAGCATGCCGGTGCGCGTGATGACGCCCTTGCCGGGCATGGTCGCGGCCTCGATGGTCAGCAGGTCGCCGCCGACCTCGGTCCAGGCCAGGCCTACCACCTGGCCGACCTGGTTCTGCTGTTCGGCGCGGCCGTAGCTGTACTTGCGCACGCCGAGGAAGTCGTTGAGGTTGTCAGCCGTCACCTGGACCTGAGGGCTCATCTTCTTGAGCTGCAAACCCTTGACCACCTTGCGGCAGATCTTGGACAGCTCACGCTCGAGCGAGCGCACGCCGGCCTCGCGCGTGTAGTAGCGCACGATGTCGCGGATCGCGGCCTCGTTCACATGGAGCTCGTCGTCCTTCACGCCGTTGTTCTTCATCTGCTTGGGCAGCAGGTACTTGATCGCGATATTGGTCTTCTCGTCCTCGGTATAGCCCGACAGGCGGATCACCTCCATGCGGTCCAGCAGGGCCGGCGGGATGTTCATCGAGTTCGAGGTCGCGACGAACATCACGTCGCTGAGATCGAAGTCGACCTCGACGTAGTGGTCGGCGAAGGTGTGGTTCTGCTCGGGGTCCAGCACCTCGAGCAGCGCGCTCGAAGGATCTCCGCGGAAGTCGGTGCCCAGCTTGTCGATCTCGTCGAGCAGGAACAGCGGGTTGCGCGTGCCCACCTTGGACAGGCTCTGCAGCACCTTGCCCGGCATGGCGCCGATGTAGGTGCGCCGGTGGCCGCGGATCTCGGCCTCGTCGCGCATGCCGCCCAGGGCCATGCGCACGTACTTGCGGCCCGTGGCCTTGGCCACCGACTGGCCGAGCGAGGTCTTGCCCACGCCGGGCGGGCCGACCAGGCACAGGATGGGCGCCTTGACCTTGTCCACGCGCTGCTGCACCGCGAGGTACTCGAGGATGCGGTCCTTGACCTTCTCCAAGCCGAAGTGGTCTTCGTTGAGCACGTCCTCGGCATGGGCCAGGTCATGCCGGATCTTGGTCTTCTTGCTCCAGGGCAGGCCGACCAGCACGTCGATGTAATTGCGCACCACGGTGGCCTCGGCCGACATCGGCGACATGAGCTTGAGCTTCTTGAGCTCGGCCTCGGCCTTCTTGCGCGCCTCGGTCGGCATCTTGGCGGCCTTGATCTTCTTCTCGATCTCCTCGATGTCGGCGCCCTCCTCGCCTTCGCCGAGCTCCTTCTGGATCGCCTTGACCTGCTCGTTGAGGTAGAAGTCGCGCTGGTTCTTCTCCATCTGGCGCTTGACGCGGCCACGGATCTTCTTGTCGACGTTCAGGATGTCGACCTCGCGCTCGAGCTGCTCGAACAGGTTCTCCAGCCGGTCCTTGACCTCGGCCAGGTCGAGCACCACCTGCTTGTTCTCGAGCTTGAGCGGCAGGTGCGCGGCGATGGTGTCAGCCAGGCGGCCCGGGTCGTCGATGCTGGAGATCGAGGTCAGGATCTCCGGCGGGATCTTCTTGTTGAGCTTGACGTACTGGTCGAACTGCTGCATCACGGCGCGGCGCAGCGCCTCGACCTCGCTGCTGGGCGTGCCTGCGGCTGCGGCGGCCAGCGGCGTGACGGTGGCCGAGAAATGCGACTCGCCGTCCTCGATGCGGTTGACGGTGGCGCGTTGCTGGCCCTCCACCAGCACCTTCACGGTGCCGTCGGGCAGCTTGAGCATCTGCAGGATGGTGGAGACGCAGCCGACCTCGAACATGTCGGCCACGCCGGGCTCGTCCTTGGCGGCCGCCTTTTGCGCCACCAGCATGATGCGGCGCTCCGCCGCCATCGCCGTCTCCAGAGCCTTGATGCTCTTGGGACGACCGACGAACAGCGGGATCACCATGTGGGGGAACACCACCACGTCGCGCAGCGGCAGCAGCGGCAGGGCGATGGGGATGGCAGGCAGAGGTATGTGTCCGGACATGGGATTCCCTTGTATTACCTGTTGAATATGGTCGCCAGAGACGGATTTTCAACCTGCCGCCGATACCGGACCGGAGGCAGGGTTGAAAATGCGAGCCAGGCGATGTGCAAGGCCGTCCGGGTCAGGCCTTTTTCGCCGCCTCGCGGTAGACCAGCAGGGGCGGCTTGTTTTCCTCGATGGTGGACTCGTCCACCACGACCTTCTCGACGTTGGCGGCGTTGGGCAGGTCGAACATGGTGTCGATCAGCGCCTGCTCCAGGATGGAGCGCAGGCCGCGCGCGCCGGTCTTGCGCGCCAGCGCCTTGCGCGCGATCGCCTTGAGCGCCGAGGGCCGGATCTCCAGGTCCACGCCCTCCATGCCCAGCAGCTTGGCGTACTGCTTGACCAGCGCGTTCTTGGGTTCGGTCAGGATCTGCACCAGCGCGTCCTCGCTGAGCTCGGCCAGCGTGGCGACCACCGGCATGCGGCCCACGAGCTCGGGGATCAGGCCGAACTTGATCAGGTCTTCCGGCTCGATCTCGCTGAACACCTCGGTCAGCGAGCGCTGCTTCTTGCTCTTGACTGCGGCGCCGAAGCCTATGCCCGAGGCCTCGGTGCGGTTCTCGATGACCTTCTCCAGGCCGGCAAACGCGCCGCCGCAGATGAACAGGATGTTGGTCGTGTCGATCTGCAGGAAGTCCTGGTTGGGGTGCTTGCGCCCGCCCTGCGGCGGCACGCTGGCCATGGTGCCCTCGATCAGCTTGAGCAGCGCCTGCTGCACGCCCTCGCCCGAGACATCGCGCGTGATCGAGGGGTTGTCGGACTTGCGCGAGATCTTGTCGATCTCGTCGATGTAGACGATGCCGCGCTGGGCACGCTCGACGTCGTAGTTACAGCTTTGCAGCAGCTTGGCGACGATGTTCTCGACGTCCTCGCCCACGTAGCCGGCCTCGGTCAGCGTGGTCGCATCGGCCATCACGAAGGGCACGTCCAGCATGCGCGCCATGGTCTGCGCCAGCAGCGTCTTGCCCGAGCCCGTGGGGCCCATCAGCAGGATGTTGCTCTTGGCCAGCTCGACCTCGTCCTTCTTGGCCTTGTCCTTGTGGCGCAGGCGCTTGTAGTGGTTGTAGACCGCCACGGCCAGGGTGCGCTTGGCCTTCTCCTGGCCGATCACGTAGTTGTCCAGGTTGCCCTTGATCTCGGTGGGCGTGGGCAGCTCGCTGCGCGCCTCCTTGCCCTGCACCTCGGTGGCGGGCAGCTCGTCACGGATGATCTCGTTGCACAGGTCTATGCACTCGTCGCAGATGAACACCGAGGGACCTGCGATGAGCTTCTTCACTTCGTGCTGGCTCTTGCCGCAGAAGGAGCAGTACAGGGTCTTTTCGGTGGAGGAGCCTTTTTTCTCGGCCATGTCGGGAGTGCCTTGTCACTAAGGGTTACCTTACATGATAACCAAATCAAAAACGGCGTTCTCCCCTATGGAAAACGCCGTTGCCGTCCTGCCTGGGAGCAGCCTTGGCGCCCGCTCAGGGGCGCTTGGCGATCACCTGGTCGACCAGGCCGTACTCCATGGCCTCGTCGGCGGACAGGTAGTAGTCGCGCTCGGTGTCGCGCTCGATCTTCTCCAGCGGCTGGCCGGTGCGATCGGCCAGGATCTTGTTGAGCTGGTCGCGCGTCTTGAGGATTTCGCGCGCGTGGATCTCGATCTCGGTCGCCTGGCCCTGGGTGCCGCCCAGCGGCTGGTGGATCATGACCTTGGAGTTGGGCAGCGAGTAGCGCTTGCCCTTGGCGCCCGAGGCCAGCAGGAAGGCGCCCATGCTCGCGGCCATGCCGGTGCACAGCGTCGACACGTCGGGCTTGACGAAGTTCATGGTGTCGTAGATCGCCATGCCGGCGCTGACCGAACCACCCGGGGAATTGATGTAGAAGGAGATGTCCTTGTCCGGGTTCTCGCTCTCCAGGAACAGCAGCTGCGCCACCACCAGGTTGGCGGTCTGGTCGTTCACCGGCCCCACCAGGAAAATCACGCGCTCCTTGAGCAGGCGCGAATAAATGTCGTAGGACCGCTCGCCGCGGCCCGATTGTTCAATGACCATGGGGATCATGCCCAGGCCTTGAATGTCCAGTGCGCTCATGTTTACTCCTGCAGATGCGGGTACTGTACCGAAATTCCGATCCGTTCAAACGAAATGGGGCCTGTGGCCCGGACTGCAAGTCCGGCACAGGCCCCGGGAGTCCCTACGGTCGGACGGTGGGCACTCAGCCCTGGCCCATCAGCTCGTCGAAGGAGACGGCCTTGTCGGTCACCTTGGCCTTGGACAGCACAAACTCGGTCACGTTGTTCTCGATCACCACGGCTTCGACCTCGGCCAGGCGGCGGTTGTCGCCGTAGTACCAGCGCACCACCTCTTCCGGCTTCTCGTAGCTGGAGGCCATTTCCTCGATGTGGGCCTTGAGCTGCTCGGGCTTGGCCTGCAGTTCGTTGGCGCGCACCAGCTCGGCCACCACCAGACCCAGGCGCACGCGGCGCTCGGCCTGGGGACGGAACACGTCGTCGGGGATGGGGGCCTTGTCGGCGTCCTTGATGCCGCGCTGCTTGAGGTCGGCACGGGCGCCCTCGGCCATGCGATCGATCTCGGCCTGCACGATGGACTTGGGGCAATCGAGCTCGGCCTTGGCGACCAGGGCGTCCATCACGGCCTGCTTGTTGCGCGCCTGCAGGCGGAACTTGACCTCGCGCTCGAGGTTCTTGCGGATGTCAGCGCGCAGGCCTTCGACCGTGGCGTCAGCGATGCCCAGCGACTTGGCCAGCGCCTCGTCGACCTCGGGCAGGTGGGCCGCCTCGATCTTCTTGACGGTGACCAGGAAGTCGGCGGTCTTGCCGGCCACGTCCTTGCCGTGGTAGTCGGCGGGGAACACCAGCGGGAAGGTCTTGCTCTCGCCGGTCTTCATGCCGCGCACCGCGTCCTCGAACTCCTTGAGCATCTGGCCTTCGCCGACCAGGAACTGGAAGTCCTCGGCCTTGCCGCCCTGGAAGGGCTCGCCGTCGATCTTGCCTTCGAAGTCCACGCTCACGCGGTCGCCATCCTGGGCCGCGGCGTCGGCGGCGCGCTGGGCGAAGCTGCGGCGCTGCTTGCGCAGGATGTCCACGGTCTTGTCGATGGCGCTGTCGCCGACCTCGGCGCTCAGCTTCTCGACCTCGGCCGTGGTCAGGTCGCCGATCTTGACATCGGGATAGACCTCGAACACGGCGTCGAAGGCGAGCTCGCCCTCGGGCGCGTTTTCCTTCTCGGTGATGCGCGGCTGGCCGGCCACGCGCAGCTTGGCCTCGTTGGCGGCCACGGCGAAGGCCTCGCCCACCTTGTCGTTCATCACCTCGTAGTGCACCGAGTAGCCGTAGCGCTGGGCCACCACGTTCATCGGCACCTTGCCGGGACGGAAGCCGTCCATCTTGACGGTGCGGGCAAGCTTGCGCAGGCGCGAATCCACTTCGGACTGGATCACGTTGACGGGCAGCGTCAGCGTCATCTTGCGCTCGAGCTTCTCAAGGTTTTCTACGGTAACGGCCATGATGCCTCTTTAGGTTAGTGGTGCGCGGGGGGGGACTCGAACCCCCACACCATTGCTGGCGTCAGGACCTAAACCTGGTGCGTCTACCAATTTCGCCACCCGCGCGGGTCCAAACAAAAACGGGCGGCCTGAACTAGGCGACCGCCCGCATGAAATCGGTCAACCTTTTATTTTAACCGTGACTTGGCACCCCGTGAATCAGCAGTTCGCCGCCGGCATTTCGCGCCGGACCCGGAACCACGCCGCGTACATGGCCGGCAGCGCCAGCAGGGTGAGCACGGTGGCCACGATCAGCCCGCCCATGATGGCCACGGCCATCGGGCCCCAGAACACCGAGCGCGACAGCGGGATCATGGCCAGCACGGCCGCAGCCGCCGTCAGCACGATGGGGCGCAGACGCCGCACGGCCGACTCGACGATGGCCTCCCAGGCCGGCACGCCGCGCGCGCGGTCCTGCTCGATCTGGTCGATCAGGATCACCGAGTTGCGCTGGATCATGCCCATCAACGCGATCACGCCCAGCAGCGCGACGAAGCCGAACGGCCGGTTGAGCAGCAGCAGGGCTGCGGCCACGCCGGCGATGCCCAGCGGCCCGGTCAGGAACACCAGCATGGCGCGGCTGAAGCTGTGCAGCTGCAGCATCAGCAGCGTGAAGGTGAGGAACAGCATGATGGGCACGCCGGCCGCGATCGAGGCCGAGCCCTTGGAGCTCTCCTCGACGGCTCCTGCCACCTCGATGCGGTAGGCGCCCTCGCCGGCCGCCAGCCAGCGCGCTTCCAGCCGGCGCAGGCCGGGCAGCAGCTCCTCGGTCACGGTGGCGCCCTGCAGCCCCTCGGCGATGTCGCCCTGCACCGTGATGGCGTAGTCGCGGCCTTCGCGCCACATCACGCCGGGCTCCCAGGTGAACACCGGCTTGGCGATCTGGGTCAGCGGGATGGAACGCCCCGAGGCCGTGGGCAGGTAGGCGTTGCCCAGGTCGGTGATGGCGTTGCGCTCGTCCTGCGGCTGGCGCAGCACGATGTCTATCAACTTGTCGCCCTCGCGGAACTGGCCGACGTTGCTGCCCGTGAGGCTGGTCTTGGCAGCCTGGGCGATCGACTGGCTGGTGACGCCCAGGGTGCGCGCCTTGGCCTGGTCCACCTCCAGGCGCAGCACCTTGATCGACTCGTTCCAGTTGTCGTTGACGCCGCGCGTGTTGGGGCTGGCGCGCATGGCGGCCTTGACCTCGTCGGCCTTGGTACGCAGCTGCAGCGGATCGGGGCCGACCACGCGGAACTGCACCGGGTAGGGCACGGGCGGGCCGTTGGGCAGCAGCTTGACGCGGCCGCGCACCTCGGGGAACTCGCGCGCCAGCAGCGCGGGCAGGGCCACGCGCAGGCTCTCGCGCGTCTTCAGGTCGCGCGGCAGCAGGATCAGCTGAGACACGTTGGTCTGCGGAAACACCTGGTCCAGCGGCAGGTAAAAGCGCGGCACGCCCGAGCCCACCCACTGGCTGACCGAGGCCACGCCGGGCTCGGCCAAGAGGCGCGCCTCGACGCGCCTGGCCACCTCCTCGGTGGCGTCGAACGAGGTGCCTTCGGGCGACCACAGGTCGACCAGGATCTCCAGCCGGCTCGAGTCGGGGAAAAACTGCTGCTGCACCCGGCCCATGCCGGCGATGCCTAGCGCAAAGCTCAGCAGCGTGGCGCCTATGGTGAGCCAGCGGTGCTGCACGCACCAGTCGACCCAGCGCCGGAAACGGTTGTAGAACGGCGTATCGAACATCTCGTGCGGCTCGTCCTGCGGCCGGCCGGCCTGTGCTGCGGCCTGCACATGCGGCGGCACCTTGAGCAGCAGCGTGCCGAGGTAGGGCACGAAGTACACCGAGACGACCCAGCTGAGCACCAGCGCGATCACCGTGACCGCGAAGATCGCGAAGGTGTACTCGCCGGTGACCGAGCGCGCGATGCCGATCGGCAGGAAACCCGCCGCCGTGATCAGCGTGCCGGTCAGCATGGGCATGGCGGTGAGCTCGTAGGCGAAGGTGGCCGCGCGCACCCTGTCGTAGCCCTCCTCCATCTTGCGCACCATCATCTCGACGGCGATGATGGCGTCGTCCACCAGCAGGCCCAGCGCGATGATCAGCGAGCCCAGCGAGATCTTGTGCAGGCCGATGCCGAAATACTGCATGGCCAGGAAGGTGACGGCCAGCACCAGCGGGATGGTGATGCCCACCACCAGGCCGGGCCGCATGTCCAAAGTCCAGCGCCGCCACAGCGGATGGCGGCCGGGCCGCTTGTGCAGGCCCAGCGAGAGAAAGCTCACGGCCAGCACGATCACCACGGCCTCGATCAGCACCTTGACGAACTCGTTGACCGAGGTCGCGACGGCGCGCGGCTGGTCCTGCACCTGCAGCAGCTTCACCCCGGCCGGCAGGCTGCGCTCGATGCGGGCGTTCGCTTCCTGGAGCGCCTTCCCCAGCGCGATGATGTCACCGCCCTTGGCCATGGAGACGCCCAGGGCAATCACCTCCTGGCCGTCGTGGCGCACCTTGATCTGGGGCGGCTCCACGTAGCCGCGCCGGATCTCGGCGATGTCGCCCAGCCTCAGCTGCTGGCCCGAGGCGCCGCGTATCGGCATGGCGCGCAGGTCCTCGACGGCACGGAACTGACCGGCCACGCGCACCTGCACCACGTCGAGCGGCGTCTGCACCGCGCCGGCCGACTCGACGGCGTTCTGCTGGCCGAGCTGGGCCAGCACCGCGGTCATGTCCAGGCCAAGCTGGGCCAGGCGCTTTTGCGAGATCTCGACGTAGAGCTTCTCATCCTGCACGCCGAACTGCTCGACCTTGGCCACGTCGGGCACGCGCAGCAGCTGCTGGCGCACCTCGTCGGCGAAGCTCTTGAGCTCGGCATGGCTGAAGCCGTCGGCCTGCAGCGCGTAGATCACGCCGTAGACATCGCCGAACTCGTCGTTGAAGAAGGGCCCCACCACCCCTGGCGGCAGGCTGGCGCGCATGTCACCGACCTTCTTGCGCACCTGGTACCAGACATTGGGGACCTCGCCGGCCCTGGAAGAGTCCTTGATCTGGAAGATGATCAGCGACTCGCCGGGCTTGGAATAGCTGCGGATCTTGTCGGCGTAGGGCACTTCCTGCAGCGTACGCTCGATCTTGTCGGTCACTTGCTCGGCCACCTGCTGGGCCGTCGCGCCCGGCCACACGCTGCGCACCACCATGGCGCGGAAGGTGAACGGCGGGTCCTCGTCCTGGCCGAGCTGGAAATAGGCGGCGATGCCCAGGACCATCAGCACCACCATCAGGTAGCGGGTCAGGGCGGGATGGTCCAGCGCCCAGCGGGACAGGTTGAAACCTGCTTTGGCAGCGGTCTGCGTCATGGCGGCGGCCCTCAGCGGGCGGCAGGGCTGGCCGGGGCCGCGGGGCCGCGCGCGGCGGCATCGGCCCCCGCCTGCGCCAGCGCCGCCTTGGGCTGGTAGACCGTGACCTTCTGCCCCGGCGACAGCACATGCACGCCGGCGACCACCACCTGCTGGCCCGGCTGCAGGCCCGCGGCGAGCACCGCGTCGTTGCCGTCGACGGTGGCGATCTGCACCGGCTGCGAGCGCACCGTCTTGCTGGCCGGCTCGTACACCCAGACCGCCGAGGCCTGGCCCTCCTGGCGCAGGGCGGAAGTCGGCAGCTTGATCGCCTGGGCTGCGGCGGCGCCGGCCGCAGGCGGCGTCACGTAGACCGTGGCGCCCAGCGGCGGCGCCTCGCCGCTCGACAGCGCCAGCTTCACCGCGTAGGTGCGCGTCACCGGATCGGCGCTGGCGGCCACCTCGCGCACCGCACCCTGCAGCCGCTGGTCGCCCTGCCAGGCGCGTACCGTCAGCGGGGTGCCGAGCCGCATCATCGCCACCCGGTCCTCGGGCACGGCGAACACCACGTCGCGCGGGCCGTCCTGGGCGACGCGCACCACCGACGCCCCGGCCGACACGACTTGGCCGACCTCGGCCTCGATGGCGGTAACGACCCCTGGCGCGTCGGCCAGCAGCTGGGTGTAGGCCGCCTGGTTGCCCTGGGCGGCGAGCTGGGCCTGGGCCTGCTCCAGCGTGGCCTGGGCCGCCTTGAACTGGGCCTCGCGGCGCTCCAGTTCGGCGCCGCTGATGAAGTTCTGCGCCCTCAGCGCCTCAAAGCGCCGCAGGTCCGCCGCGGCCAGGTCGCGCTGGGTGGCCGCGGCCCTGACCTGGGCGCGCGCCGCGTCAGCGGCCAGCCGGTAGTCCTGCGCGTCGAGCTGGGCCAGCAACTGGCCGGCTGCCACGCGCTGCCCGGCCTCGATGGCGCGGCGCGTGATCTTGCCGGCCACGCGAAAGCCCAGCCGCGACTCCACGCGCGCCCGCACCTCGCCCGCGTACTCGGGGCCCGCCTCGAGCGGACTCGCCCCCACGGTCAACAGCTTGACCGCGCGCAGCGGCTCCTCGGGCGGCGGCGACTTGGAACAGGCCGCCAGCAGCAACAGCGCAAGCCCGCCAAACGCAAGCGCCAGCGCACGCCGCGACGCGAAACAAAGATAGCGAACCGGCATGACGCCCCCTGGCAGGAATATTAATGACTGACTGGTTAGTAATCTATGGCAATCGCCCCTGCCTGTCAAGCGACAATGCGGCCTGGATTCGCCCCCTCACGCCAGCTTCACGCCCATGACCGCCGCCCAGGCTGCCCCTGTCACCCATTACGAGAACTTTCCGGTCGCCTCCTGGCTGTGCCCGCCGCGCCTGCGCCCGGCCATCGCGGCCATCTACTGGTTCGCGCGCACGGCCGACGACATCGCCGACGAGGGCGACCCCCCTGCCGCGCAACGCCTGCAGGCGCTGGCCGCCTACCGCGCCGAGCTGCACGCCGTCGCCGCCGGGCGGTCCGCCACCGACGCCTGGCCCCAGGTCTTCGGCCCGCTCGGGCCGGCGATCCGGCAGTTCGACCTGCCCTTGGCGCTGCTCGACGCCCTGCTCGACGCCTTCGTGCAGGACGTGGAGAAATCGCGCGACGGCGCCGGCTACGCCAGCCTCGACGAACTGCTGGGCTACTGCCGCCTGTCCGCCAACCCGGTGGGCCGCCTGCTGCTGCACCTGTACGGCGTCCATGATCCGGCCGCGCTGGCGCACAGCGACGCGATCTGCAGCGCGCTGCAGCTGATCAACTTCTGGCAGGACCTCGGCGTGGACATCCCGCGCGGACGCTACTACCTGCCCGCACGCGAGGCCGCCGCGCATGGCCTGGACCTGTCGGGCGGGCCAGAGGCCATGCGGCGGCTGCGCCAGACACCCGAACTCGTCGCGCTGATGCGCTTTCTGGTCGGCCACGCGCGCGCCCTGATGCTGGGCGGCGCCCCGCTGGTGCACCGCGTGCCGGGGCGCGCCGGCTGGGAGCTGCGCCTGGTGGTGCAGGGCGGGCTGCGCGTGCTCGACCATATCGAGGCACAGGGTTTCGCCACGCTGCAGCGCCGCCCCGCCCTGGGCAAGGCGGACGCCGCCCTGATGCTGTGGCGCAGCCTGCGGATGTGACAATGCTGGGCCTGTTCACAGGCCCCAGCCCTGCCGTTCACGAATTCATGAGCCCCCAAGACTATGTCCAGCAAAAAGCCGCCGCCTCGGGCAGCAGCTTTTATTACGCCTTCCTGTTCCTGCCGCCGGCGCGGCGCGCGGCCATCACCGCGTTCTACGCCTTCTGCCGCGAGGTCGACGACGTGGTGGACGAGGTCGACGACCCCGGCGTGGCGCAGAACAAGCTGGCTTGGTGGCGGACCGAGGTCGCCCAGGCCTTCTCAGGCCAGCCCAGCCACCCCGTGATGCAGGCCCTGCTGCCGCATGCCGGCGCCTACGGCATAGAGCAGCGCCACCTGCAGGCGGTGATCGAGGGCTGCCAGATGGACCTGGAGCAGACGCGCTACCTGGACTACGCGGGCCTTCAGCGCTACTGCCACCTGGTGGCCGGCATCGTGGGCGAGGTCTCGGCCCATATCTTCGGCCAGACGCAGGCAGCCACCACGGACTACGCTCACAAGCTGGGCCTGGCCTTCCAGCTCACCAACATCATCCGCGACGTGGGCGAGGACGCGCTGCGCGGGCGCATCTACCTGCCGGTCAACGAGCTGCAGCGCTTCGACGTGAAGGCGCACGAGATCCTCAAGCGCCAGTATTCCGAGCGCTTCAGCGCCCTGATGCGCTTCCAGGCCGAGCGCGCCCATGCGCTGTACGACGAGGCCCTGGCCCTGCTGCCGGCGGCCGACCGCCGCGCGCAAAAGCCCGGCCTGATGATGGCCAGCATTTACCGCACCTTGCTGCGCGAGATCGAGCGCGACGATTTCCGGGTGCTGCACCAGCGCATCGCGCTGACCCCGCTGCGCAAGCTCTGGCTGGCCTGGAAGGTCCAGGCGCTGGGGCGGCTGTAAGCCATGAACATCGCCATCGTCGGCGGTGGCTGGGCCGGCCTCGCAGCGGCCGTGCGCGCCGTGCAGGAGGGCCATGCGGTCACCCTGTTCGAGGCGGCTCACCAGCCCGGCGGCCGCGCGCGCGGCGTGCCGCTCAAGCTGCCGGACGGGCGCCGGCTGATGCTGGACAACGGCCAGCACATCCTGATCGGCGCCTACCGCGACACGCTGCGCCTGATGCGCCTGGTCGGCGTGGACCCCGAGCGCGTGCTGCTGCGCCTGCCGCTGGCCCTGGGCTATGCGGACGGCAGCGGCCTGAGCCTGCCGCAGGGGCCGGCACCGTTCGATGTGCTGGCCGGCATCCTGCGCGCGCGCGGCTGGTCCTGGCGCGACCGCCTGGCCCTGCTGCGCACCGCCCTCGGCTGGCGGTTGCAGGGCTTTGCCTGCCCGCCCGCGGTCTCGGTGGCCGAACTCTGCGCGGCGCTGACGCCACGGCTGCGCGAGGAGTTCATCGAGCCGCTGTGCGTCTCGGCGCTGAACACGCCGATGCGCGAAGCCAGCGGCCAGGTGTTCCTGCGCGTGCTGCGCGACGCTATGTTCAGCGAGCGCGGCGGCTCCAATCTGCTGCTGCCGCGCGCCGATCTCGGCACCCTGTTCCCGCAGGCCGCCGTCGCCTGGCTGGTCCGCCGCGGCGCCCGCGTGCTGACCGGCTGCCGCGTGCAGGCGCTGCGCCCCCAGGCCGGCGGCTGGCAGCTCGACGGCCAGGCCTTCGAACGCGTGATCCTGGCCACGGCGCCGGCCGAGGCGGCCCGGCTGGCCGGCGAGGCCGCAGCCCATGGCGCCGACCAGGCCCAGGCACTGAGGGCCTGGGCCGAGCGGGCCGCCAGCCTGCGCTTCGAGGCCATCACCACGGTCTACGCGCTGGCCCGGCAGCCGGATCTGCCCACCGCGGCGCCCTTGCTGCCGCGCCCCATGCTGGCCCTGCGCCCCGGCGCGCAGCAGCCGGCCCAGTTCGTGTTCGACCGCGGCCAGCTCGCGGGCGCCGAACAGGCCGGGCTGCTGGCCTTCGTCGTCAGCGCCAGCACGGGTGAGCGGCAGGCGCTGCAGGCCCAGGTCGCGGCCCAGGCGCAGGCGCAGCTGGGCCTCGAAGTCGAGCCGCTGCAGACCATCGTCGAAAAGCGCGCCACCTTTGCCTGCACGCCGGGCCTGGCACGCCCGCCGCAGGCCATCGCCTCGGGACTGCTTGCCGCGGGCGACCATGTGGCCGGCCCCTACCCGGCCACGCTGGAAGGCGCGGTGCGCAGCGGCTGGGCCGCCGCGGGCCTGTTGGCTCAGGCGGCCTGACCGAGCCCCAACAGGCGCACGGCATTGCCCTTCAAGATGCCGGGCATGACCTCGGGTTTGAAGCCGGCCTGCTCGAAGTCGCGCATCCAGCGCTCGGGCGTGATCAGCGGGTAGTCGCTGCCGAACAGCACGCGGTCCTTGAGCAGGGTGTTGGCGTACTGCACCAGCTGCTTGGGAAAGTACTTGGGGCTCCAGCCCGACAGGTCGATCCAGACATTGGGCTTGTGCGTGGCCACCGACAGCGCCTCGTCCTGCCAGGGAAAGCTCGGGTGCGCCATGACGATCTGCATATCGGGCCAATCGATCGCCACCTCGTCCAGGTGCATGGGATTGCTGTAGGCCAGGCGCAGGCCGCCGCCGCAGCGCATGCCCGAGCCAATGCCGCTGTGTCCGGTGTGGAAGATGGCCGGCAGCTTGTGCGCGTTGATGACCTCGTAAATCGGCCAAGCCATCCTGTCGTAGGGGTGGTAGCCCTGCACCGAGGGGTGGAACTTGAAGCCCCTGACGCCCTCCTCGCGGATCAGCCGCTCGGCCTCGCGCGCGCCCATCTTCCCCTTGTGCGGATCGATGCTGGCGAAGGCCAGCATCATGTCGCTGTTCTCGCGCGCGGCCTGGGCGATCTCCTCGTTGGGGATGCGGCGCCGCCCCAGCTGCGACTCGCTGTCCACGGTGAACATCACCAAGCCTATCCTGCGCTCGCGGTAGTAGGCCACGGTCTCGGCGATGGTCGGCCGCCGGTTGCTGCCGAAGTACTTGTCGGCCGCGCGGTCGTACTCCTCGCCGTAGTTGTCGAAGGGATTCCAGCAGCTCAGCTCGGCGTGGGTGTGGATGTCGATCGCGATCAGGTTCTGGTGGTCCATGGGGTCTTTCACTAGGGAAAACACTGAGGAGGAGGCGCCAAGTTTGGCTTGAACTAGTTATATTTCATAACCATAATCCAGTCCAACAGGAAAGGCAAGACCATGACATCCAAAGACATCCAGCTGGAGATCCGCGGCGAGCAGCAGCATATCGCCGTGATCCGCCTGACCCGCCCGGCCAAGCGCAACGCGCTCAGCGACGGCCTGATGCTGGCCATCCGCGACACCTTCGAGAACCTGCCGTCCAGCGTGCGTGCCGCCGTGATCGACGGCGAGGGCGAGCATTTCTGCGCCGGCCTGGACCTGTCGGAGCTGCAGGAGCGCGACGCCGGCCAGGGCCTGCACCACTCACGCATGTGGCACGACGCGCTGGAGCGCGTGCAGTACGGCCCGGTGCCGGTGATCGCGGCCCTGCACGGCGCCGTGGTCGGCGGCGGCCTGGAGCTGGCCAGCGCCTGCCACATCCGCGTGGCCGACGAGTCCACCTTCTACGCCCTGCCCGAGGGCTCGCGCGGCATCTTCGTCGGCGGCGGCGGCGCGGTGCGCATCCCGCGCCTGATCGGCGCCGCGCGCATGGCCGACATGATGCTGACCGGCCGCGTCTACAACGCCCAGGACGGCGAGCGCATCGGCTTCGCCCAGTACCTGGTGCCGCAGGGCCAGGCCTTCGACAAGGCCTACGAACTGGCCGACCGCGTGGCGCAGAACGCGCCGCTGACCAACTACGCGCTGATGCACGCGCTGCCGCGCATCGCCGAGCAGCCGGCCGACCAGGGCTTCCTGACCGAGGCCATGATGGCCGCCATCGCCCAGAGCGCCCCCGAAGCCAAGGACCGGGTGCGCGCCTTCCTCGAAGGCCGCGCCGCCAAGGTGCAAAAGGGCTGAGCCCCGCCCGCGCAAGAACGACAGACCAGGAGACAAGCGATGAGCACCCCCCGATTCCGCCCGCTGCGCTTTGGCGTCACCCGCGTGAGCCTGCGCGACGGCGCGCCCGGCGTGCATTACCTGCAGGCCGAGCAGGCGCTGCAGGGCTATCCCGAGCGCATCACCGACCGCCTGCAGCGCTGGGGCGCCACCGTCCCCGAGCGCAGCTTCATGGCCCGCCGTGCCAAGCAGGCCGACGGCAGCCGCGGCGACTGGCGCCATGTCAGCTACGGCGAGGCCTGGGCCAGCGCCCGCCGCATCGCCCAGGGCCTGATCGACCGCGGCCTCAGCGCCGAGCGTCCGGTCGTGATCCTGTCCGAGAACGACCTCGAGCACGCCCTGCTGGCCCTGGGCTGCCTGGTCGCCGGCGTGCCCTTCGTGCCGACCTCGCCGGCCTACTCGCTGGTCAGCCAGGACTACGACAAGCTGCGCCATGTGCTGCACACCGTCACACCGGGCCTGGTGTTCGCCGCCGACGCGCGCTACGCCAAGGCCATCGCCGCCGCGGTCGACCCCGGCACCGAGGTCGTGCTGAACGAGGGTGGCGTCGAAGGCCGTGCCGTCACGCCGTTCGCCGAACTGCTGGCCACCTCGGCCACGGCCCAGGTGGACGCGGCCATGCAGGCCACCGGCCCCGACACCATCACCAAGTTCCTGTTCACCAGCGGCTCGACCAAGCTGCCCAAGGCCGTCATCAACACCCAGCGCATGTGGTGCGCCAACCAGCAGCAGATGGCCCAGTCCATGCCAGTGCTGGCCGAGCAGCCGCTGCTGCTGGTCGACTGGCTGCCCTGGAACCACACCTTCGGCGGCAACCACAACTTCGGCATGGTGCTCTACCACGGCGGCACCCTGTACATCGACGACGGCAAGCCGACCCCGGCGCTGATGGGCGAAACCCTGCGCAACCTGCGCGAGATCGCGCCCACGGTCTACTTCAACGTGCCGACCGGCTTCGAGGCGCTGGCCAACGCGATGAAGACCGACGAAATCCTGCGCCGAAACTTCCTGTCGCGCGTGAAGATGTTCTTCTACGCCGGCGCGGCCCTGGCACAGCCGGTGTGGGACAGCCTCTACGAGAGCGAGGAGCGCGAAATCGGCCAGCGCATCGTCATGAGCTCGGGCCTGGGCATGACCGAAACCGGCCCCTTCGGCCTGTTCGTCACCAGTCCCAACGTGAAAGCCGGCGACCTCGGCGTGCCCACGCCGGGCCTGCAGGTCAAGCTGGTCGACGTGGACGGCAAGACCGAACTGCGCTATCGGGGCCCGAACGTCACACCGGGCTACTGGCGCGCGCCAGAGGAAACCGCCGCGGCCTTCGACGACGAGGGCTTCTTCTGCTCGGGCGACGCGGTCAAGTGGATAGACGAGACCGACATCCACCTGGGCCTGAAGTTCGACGGCCGCATCGCCGAGGACTTCAAGCTCGCCACCGGCACCTTCGTCAGCGTGGGCCCGCTGCGCGCCAGGATCATCGCCGCCGGCGCCCCCTACATCCAGGACGTGGTGCTGACCGGCCTCAACATGAAGGAGGTCGGCGCCATGGTCTTCCCCACGGCGGCCGTGCGCCAGCTCAGCGGGCTGAACGGCCAGACCGCGATGGCCGACGTGCTGGCCAGCGAAGCCGTGCTCGCCCATTTCCAGAAGCTGGTCGACGAACTGGCCAAGACCGCCACCGGCAGCGCCAACCGCGTCGCACGCCTGTGCCTGCTGGCCGAGCCGCCGACCCTAGACCGCGGCGAGGTCACCGACAAGGGCTCGATCAACCAGCGCGCCGTGCTCGCGCACCGCGCCGACACCGTGGACGCCCTGCACGCGGACCAGCTGCACAGCATTCTGAAACCGCGCCAACACTGAAGGGACGGCGCCCATGGCTATCAAAGGATTCTTCTCCGGCTTCGACGACTGCTGGATGCTCGACGGGGTGCGCACGCCCATGGTCGACTACTGCGGCGCGCTGGGCCACATTTCACCGACCGACCTGGGCATCAAGGCCGCGCGTGCAGCACTGTCGCGCGCCGGCGTGCCGGGCGAGCACATAGGCTCGGTGGTCACCGGCAACATGGCGCCCGGCGACTTCGACCAGTTCTTCCTGCCGCGCCACATCGGCCTGTACGCGGGCGTGCCGCAGGAGGTGCCGGCCATCATGGCGCAGCGCATCTGCGGCACCGGCTTCGAGCTGTTCCGCCAGGCCGGCGAGCAGATCCAGGGCGGCGCCTGCGAGGCGGCCCTGGTGGTCGGCACCGAGAGCATGACGCGCAACCCCATCGCGGCCTTCGACCACCGCACCGGCTTCAAGCTCGGCGCGCCGGTCGGTTTCAAGGACTACATGTGGGAGGCGCTGAAGGACCCGGCCGCCGGCATCAACATGATCCAGACCGCCGAGAACCTGGCCAGGAAATACGGCATCGCGCGCGAAGACGTGGATGCCTTCGCCTCGGCCTCCTTCGCCAAGGCGGTGGCGGCGCAGGAGAGCGGCTTCCTGGCCGGCGAGATCGTGCCCGTGGTGAGCGAGAAATTCGAGCTCGAAGGCTACAAGGCACGCGGCATCAAGCTGCAGGGCAAGCTCAGCGAAGTGGCGCAGGATACCCACCCGCGCCTGTCGCCGGTCGAGGTGCTGGCCAGGCTCAAGCCGGTCTACGAGGGCGGCGTGCAGACCGGCGGCAACAGCTCGGCCCTGGTCGACGCCGCGGCCGCGGCCGTGGTCGCCTCGGGCGAGTACGTGAAGAACTGGGCCAAGGCCCAAGGCAAGAAGCCGCTGGCGCGCGTGGTCGCCGCCGCGGCCGTGGGCGTGCCGCCCGAGATCATGGGCATAGGCCCGGCACCGGCCATCCGCCTGCTGCTGGCGCGCTGCGGCCTGACGCTGGACCAGATCGGCCGTTTCGAGATCAACGAGGCCCAGGGCGCGCAGACCCTGGCCGTGGGCCGCGAGCTCGGCCTCGACATGGACCGGCTCAACGTCAACGGCGGCGCCATCGCGCTCGGCCACCCGCTGGCCGCCACCGGCGTGCGCCTGACCCTCACCGTGGCGCGCGAGATCCGCCGCGCCGGCCTGCGCTATGGCATCTCGTCGGCCTGCGTGGGCGGCGGCCAGGGCATCGCGCTGCTGATCGAAAACCCCGAGGCGGCCTGAGCGGCCGTCGACCCAGAAAGGACCCCCATGCAGATCCAAGGACAGGCCGCCCTCGTCACCGGCGGCGGCTCCGGCCTCGGCGAGGCCACGGCGCGCGAGCTCGCGCGCCTGGGCGCCAAGGTCGCCGTGCTCGACATGAACCAGGCGAATGCAGAGAAGGTCGCGGCCGAGATCGGCGCGGAGCACGGAAACGGCCGCGCCGTGGCCTGCCCCTGCGACATCACCAGCGCCGACAGCCTGCAGGCCGCCATCGACCGGGCCGCCGCCGCGCATGGCCCGGCGCGCATCCTGATGCACGTGGCCGGCATAGGCGCGGCCAGGCGCATCCTCGGCAAGGACGGCAGCCCGGCCCCGCTGGAGGACTTCGTCAAGGTGGTCAACGTCAACCTGGTCGGCAGCTACAACGCCGCCCGCCTGTTTGCCGCCGCCTGCGCCGGGCTGGAGCCGCTGGAAGACGGCGAGCGCGGCGTGATGGTCTTCACCGCCTCGGTGGCCGCCTTCGACGGCCAGGTCGGCCAGCAGGCCTACAGCGCCTCCAAGGGCGGCGTGGTCGGCATGACCCTGCCCATGGCGCGCGACCTCGCGCAACACGGCATCCGCGTCTGCACCATCGCCCCCGGCCTGTTCGCCACGCCGCTGATGAAGACCCTGCCCGAGCCCGTGCAGGCCTCGCTCGCGGCCAGCATCCCGTTCCCGCAGCGCTTGGGGCACCCCGAGGAGTTCGCCCAGCTGGCCAGCCACATCGTGAGCAACGGCCACCTCAACGGCGAGGTGATCCGGCTCGACGGCGCGCTGCGCATGGCGCCGCGCTGACAGGAGAGCACACCATGGGCAAGACCACCATGTACGAGGTGAAGGTGATGTTCGGCGACTGCGACCCGGCCGGCATCGTCTTCTTCCCGAATTTCTCCAAGTGGATGGACGCGGCCTCGCTGCACTACTTCGTCGAATGCGGCGTGCCGCCCTGGCGCGAGCTGGTCAAGACCACCGGCATCATCGGCACGCCCTTGCTCGAGATCCACACCAGGTTCATGCGCCCCGCCACCTACGGCGAGACGCTGCAGGTCTACACCAGCGTCGAGGAATGGCGCGACAAGGTCTTCATCCAGAAGCACCTGGTCAAGCGCGGCGAGGACCTGCTGTGCGAGGGCCGCGAGACGCGCGCCTTCGTGATCCATCCGCCCGGCGAGCCCAACCGCATCAAGGCCATCCCGATTCCCGAGGACATCCGGGCCAAGTGCAGCTGAACCGACCACCCCATAGAGAGCATTGACAAGAGTCGGAGTAGGAATGCCAGTCACCCAACACCCCCTCCACAGATCCGTACGTGCGGAACTACCGCATACGGCTCCTGCCTTGGGTCGTGACGATCAGACGCTGGTTTGGGTA
>NZ_SCMM01000050.1:0-32362 GCF_005503345.1 Ramlibacter sp. 2FC | reverse complement strand
GCCCCTCAAGGGCGGGTTTCACGAAGAGTTGAGAAACTGAAAGGTAAGAGATGAGTGCCATTGTTGACATCGTCGGTCGCGAGATTCTGGACAGCCGCGGCAACCCCACCGTGGAATGCGACGTGCTGCTGGAATCCGGCGTGATGGGCCGCGCCGCCGTGCCCTCGGGCGCCTCGACCGGCTCGCGCGAGGCCATCGAGCTGCGCGACGGCGACAAGAGCCGCTACCTCGGCAAGGGCGTGCTCAAGGCCGTCGAGCACATCAACACCGAGATCTCCGAGGCCGTGCTGGGCCTGGACGCCTCCGAGCAGGCCTTCCTCGACAAGACCCTGATCGACCTGGACGGCACCGAGAACAAGAGCCGCCTGGGCGCCAACGCCATGCTGGCCGTCTCCATGGCCGTGGCCCGCGCCGCGGCCGAGGAATCGGGCCTGCCGCTGTACCGCTACTTCGGCGGCATGGCCGGCATGCAGCTGCCGGTGCCGATGATGAACGTCATCAACGGTGGCGCCCACGCCAACAACAACCTGGACCTTCAGGAGCTGATGATCATCCCCGTGGGTGCGCCGAGCTTCCGCGAAGCCCTGCGCTACGGCGCCGAGGTGTTCCATGCGCTCAAGAAGATCATCCACGACAAGGGCATGAGCACCGCCGTGGGCGACGAGGGCGGCTTCGCGCCCAGCGTGCCCAGCCACGAGGCGGCCATCCAGCTGATCCTCGAAGCCATCGAGAAGGCCGGCTACACCGCCGGTGAGCAGATCGCCCTGGGCCTGGACTGCGCGGCCAGCGAGTTCTACAAGGAAGGCAAGTACCACCTGGAAGGCGAAGGCCTGGTGCTGTCGGCCGAGCAGTGGACCGACATGCTCGCCACCTGGTGCGACAAGTACCCCATCATCAGCGTCGAGGACGGCATGGCCGAGGGCGACTGGGAAGGCTGGAAGCACCTGACCGAGCGCCTGGGCCAGAAGGTGCAGCTGGTCGGCGACGACCTGTTCGTGACCAACACCAAGATCCTGAAGGAAGGCATAGAGAAGGGCGTCGCCAACTCGATCCTGATCAAGATCAACCAGATCGGCACCCTGACCGAGACCTTCGCCGCGATCGAGATGGCCAAGCGCGCCGGCTACACCGCCGTGATCAGCCACCGCTCGGGCGAGACCGAGGACGCGACCATCGCCGACATCGCCGTGGGCCTCAACGCCGGCCAGATCAAGACCGGCTCGGCGAGCCGCAGCGACCGCATGGCCAAGTACAACCAGCTGCTGCGCATCGAGGAAGACCTGGGCGACATCGCCCACTACCCGGGCCGCGCCGCGTTCTACAACCTGCGTTGAAGCACTTGGGCAACCGCCGCCTGGGCTGAGCGCCGATGGGCAAACGCTTCGTCCCGCTGGTCCTGATCCTGCTGCTCGTGATCCTGCACGCGCAGCTGTGGTTGGGCCGCGGCAGCGTGCCCAACGTGTCCGAGCTGCAGCAGAAGCTCGACCTGCAGAAGGCGGCCAACGCCGAGGCCCAGCGCGTCAACGAGCAACTGGCCTCCGAAGTGCGCGACCTCAAGGAAGGCCTGGAGATGGTCGAGGAAAAGGCACGCGCCGAACTGGGCATGGTCAAGCCCAACGAAGTCTTCGTGCAGGTCGCCAAGTAGGCGTCCTGGCCGCTCCCCTCCTCCAACCCCATGCTGCGCATCGCCGTGCTGGGTGCGCCGCGCACCGGCAAGACCCGACTCGCCGCCGAATTGGCACTTGCGCTGGCGCAGCGCCCCGTCTCGGTCAGCGATGGGGCGGCACTGCTCACCGCCATCACCGACCGCGGCCGCGCCCCGCCCACGCAGGAAGAAGTCAGCGCCCTGGCCCAGACCCATGGCCGGCTGTACGAGCTGACCCTGCTGCTGGGACTGGACCTGCTGCCCCCGGCCGAGGCCCGCGCGAGCGAGGCCGTCGACATGGCCCTGCGCGATGCGCTCCTCGGCGCCAGCCTGGCCTACAAGGTGATCTACGGACAGGGCGCGCAGCGGCTTCAGAACGCGCTGCTGGCCATCGAGGGCACGGGCGCCGCGCCCCCGGACGCGCGCCTGGCCACCCAGTACGGTCTGCAGGGCGGGCGCGTCGCCTGGCGCTGCGAGAACTGCAGCGACCCGACCTGCGAGCACCGGCTGTTCACCGGGCTGCTGCCCTGACGGCTGGCTGCGGCCCGCGCAAGCCTCAGTGCATGGCCGAGCTGCCGGGCGGCAGCTGGCGCGCGGCGGTGAAGATCTGCGCCGCGTCCACCGGATCGAAGTGGTACTGCTGGCCGCAGAAGTCGCATCCCACCTCGATGTGGCCGCGCTCGGCCAGGATGCTCTCGGCCTCGGCCTCGCCCAGGCTGCGGATCATCTGGCTCACGCGCTCGCGGCTGCAGGTGCAGGCAAAGCGCGGCCCGGTTTCGCCGGCCTGCGGCTCGAAGCGCAGCAGCCGCTCCTCCCAGAACAGGCGGCGCAGTATGGTGTCCACGTCCAGCGTGAGCAGCTCCTCCTGCTTCAGGCTCCTGGCCAGGATGGCGATGCGGTTGTAGTGCTCGTTCAGGCCGATCTCGTCCTCGCGCGAGCTGCCCCCCAGGTTGGCCTGGCCCTGCACCGGCAGGCGCTGGATCAACAGGCCCGCCGCCACCTGGTCGTTGGCCGCCAGCACCAGCGTGGTGTCCAGTTGCTCGGACTGCAGCATGTAATGCTCGAGCACCTCGCTGAGCCGCTCGAGCTTTTCCTTGCGGTCGCCGAACAGCGGCACCACGCCCTGGTAGGCCTGCTGGCCCGGCAGCTTGTCCTTGGGGTCCAGCGTGATCGCGCAGCGGCCCTGGTTGCCCAGGTTGACCATCTGGCTCAGCGTGGCCTGCGCGTCCACAGGCCCGAGCACCGTCGCGGTGGCGCGCAGGCTCAGGTCGGACTGCACCTCGGCCACCGCCACCTTGACCGGGCCGTCGCCGAAGATCTGCAGCACCAGCGCGCCGTTGAACTTGATGTTGCCCTGCATCAGCACGCCGGCAGCCGCCATCTGGCCCAGCAGCTCGCGCACCGGCGCGGGGTAGGCGCCGGTCGCGTTGTTGGATTCGCGGCGGCGCAGGATCTCGGTCCAGGCGTCGGTCAGGCGCACGATCACGCCGCGCACCGGCAGGCCCTCGAAGATGAATTTGTGCAGCTCAGACACGCGCCGTCCCGTCAGGCGATCTTCTTGAGCCCGGCGCGAAAGCGGCGGGCGTTCTCGCTGTAATGCCGGGCGCTGCGGCGCAGGCCCTCGATCTGCTCGGGCGTGAGCTGGCGCACCGCCTTGGCCGGGCTGCCGATGATCATCGAGCCGTCCGGGAACTCCTTGCCCTCGGTGACCAGGGCCCCGGCGCCGACCAGGCAGTTCTTGCCTATGCGGGCGCCGTTGAGCACCACCGCGCCTATGCCGATCAGCGACTCGTCCCCTATGGTGCAGCCGTGCAGCATGACCTTGTGGCCTACAGTCACGTTCTCGCCCACGGTCAGCGGCTCGCCCGCGTCGGCGTGCAGCACGCTGCCGTCCTGCACATTGGAGCCGCGGCCCACGGTGAGGCTGTCGCTGTCGCCGCGCAGCACCGCGCCGAACCAGACGCTGCTGCCCTCGCCCAGCGTCACCTTGCCCATGACCTGGGCACTGTCGGCCACCCAGGCCGTCTCGGCCACGCGGGGGGCCACGCCGTCCAGTTCGTAAATTGCCATGATGTTCCTCTTGCTCGGGGCATGCAAAACCTAGAATTGTAGAGATGGAGCTCCGTCAACTGGCGCTGCAGGCCTTGCGCCTGCCCGATCCCGCGCAGAAAGTCACCGCCGTCCAGCAACTGTGGGCCGAGGCCGGCGCGCTGCCCTTGGCCGCCGGGGACCTGCCCGCGCCGGGCGATCTGCCGGGCCGCCCGGCCCTGCCGCAGCTGGTGCACCCGGCGCGCGTGCCGCGGCGCCCGCCGGCCTCGGCGGCGGGCCGCGCCGCCCTGGTCCACGCGATCTGCCACATCGAGTTCAACGCCATCAACCTCGCGCTCGATGCGGTCTGGCGCTTCGCCGGCCTGCCGCGCGACTTCTACCTGGACTGGCTGCGCGTGGCGCACGAGGAGGCGCAGCACTTCACGCTGCTGAGCGAGCACCTGGGGACCCTGGGCCACGGCTATGGCGACTTCAGCGCCCACGACGGGCTGTGGGCCATGTGCGAGAAGACCGGGGGCGACATCGTGGCGCGCATGGCCCTGGTGCCGCGCACCCTGGAGGCGCGCGGGCTGGACGCCACGCCGCAGATCCAGGCCAGGCTGCGCCAGGTGGGCAGCGCCGACGCGCTGCGCGCGGTCGAGATCCTGGACATCATCCTGCGCGAGGAGGTCGGCCATGTGGCGATCGGCAACCACTGGTACCGCTGGCTCTGCGAGCGCGAGGGCCTGGACCCGGTGGCCCATTACGGCCTGCTGGTCGAGCGCTACCAGGCGCCGCGCCTGCATCCGCCGTTCAACGAGGCGGCCAGGCGCCAGGCCGGCTTCAGCGAGCTGGAGCTGGCCTACCTGCTGGGCGGTTGAGACCCCTCGCCGGCCTCAGCCGCGCGGATGGTGCTGGGCGTGCAGCTTGCGCAGCCGCTCGCGCGCCACATGGGTGTAGATCGTGGTGGTCGAGATGTCGGCGTGGCCCAGCAGCATCTGCACCGCGCGCAGGTCGGCGCCGTGGTTCAGCAGGTGGGTGGCGAAGGCATGGCGCAGCGTGTGCGGCGACAGCGGCGCGCGTATGCCGGCCTGCAGCGCATAGCGCTTGACCAGCTGCCAGAACATGACGCGCGTCATCGCCGTGCCGGGCTTGGGGCCGCTGCTGGTGACGAACAGCGCCTCGCTGCGCCGCGCGCCCAGCAGCGCGGGCCTCACCTCGGCCAGGTAGCGCGTGAGCCACTCGCGCGCCAGCTCGCCGAACGGCACCAGTCGCTCCTTCTCGCCCTTGCCGGTGACACGCAGCACGCCCTCGTTCAGGCCCAGCTGGAACAGGTTCAGCGTGACCAGCTCGCTCACGCGCAGGCCGCTCGCGTACATCAGCTCGAGCATGCTGCGGTCGCGCAGGCCCAGGGCCGTGGCGGTGTCGGGCGCGGCCAGCAGGGACTCGACCTGGGCCTCGCTCAGGGTCTTGGGCACGCGCAGCGCCTGCTTGGCGGCCAGCAGCTTCAGCGTGGGATCGACGCCGACCAGGCGCTCGCGCAGCGCCCAGCGGAAGTAGCGCTTGAACACGGTGAGGCGGCGGTTGGCGGAAGTGGCCTTGGTGGCCGCATGCCGCGCGGCGAAGTATTGGTGCAGCTGGCTCTCCATGGTGTCGTCCAGCGCCGCGCCCTGCCCGTCCAGCCACTGCGCGTACAGCGTCAGGTCGCGCCGGTAGGCCGCCAGCGTGTTGCCGGAAAGGCCGTCCTCCAGCCACAGGGCGTCGATGAAGCGGTCTATGCTGGCGGCGCTGGCGGGGTGCATGACATCCAGGGTAGCAAAAAAGCCATCGGGGCAGGCCGCCGATGGCTGCGGGAGAGAGCAGGTGTCCGGTTCAGTCCAGCTTGAGCTTCTGCTGGTCCACCACCTTCTTGTAGACCTCGTACTCGGCCTTGATCTGCGCGGCGAACTGCTCGGGCGTGTTGGCCACGACCAGCGAGCCCGTGTCCTCGATGCGCTTGCGCACGGCCGGCTCCTCGAGCGCCTTCTTCACGCCGGCGCTGACCTTGTCCACCACCTCCTTGGGCAGGCCCTTGGGACCCAGGATGCCGTAGTAGGCCATGCGGTTCACCGGTTCCAGGCCCACCTCCTTGAAGGTCGGCACATTGGGCAGCTGGGCCAGGCGCTGCGGCGCGGCGACCACGATGGGCACCAGCTTGCCGCTCTGGATGAAGGGCAGGGCCGAGGGCAGGTTGTCGAAGATGATGGGCACCTGGCCGGCCACCGTGTCGTTCAGCGCCGGGCCCGCGCCGCGGTAGGGAATGTGGGTGATGAACACGCCGGCCAGGCTCTTCCAGAGCTCGGTCTGCAAATGGCCGATGCCGCCGGTGCCCGAGGAGGCGTAGGAATAGCGGCCCGGGTTCTTCTTGAGCTCGGCGATGAAGGCCTTGTAGTCCTTGGCCGGGAAACTCGGGTGCACGGCGATGATGTTGGGCGTGGCCGCGATGTTGATGATGGGCGTGAAGTCCGTCACCGGGTTGTAGGGGATCTTGGGGTTGATCGCCGGATTGGCCGCCGTGGTCGAGACCGTCGCCACTCCCAAAAGGTAGCCGTCCGGCGCCGCGCGCACGGTCTCGGTGGCGCCGATCACGCCGCCGCCGCCGGCCTTGTTCTCGACGATCACGCTCTGGCCCAGCGCCTTGCCCAGCGGGTCGGCGATGGTGCGCGCGATGATGTCGGTCGTGCCGCCGGGCGCGAACGGCACCTGCAGCTTCACGACCTTGTTCGGATAGCCCTGCGCGAAAGCCGAGCCGGCGGCTGCCGCGGCGATGGCCAGGGCCATCCATTGACGACGTTGCATGGTCAAAACTCCTTTGATTGGAACGACAAGCCTGGGATCGTAACCCCCCGCAGTCGCACGCGCCTTGTGGATGTCAGCTAGGTGCAAACCCGGAATCCACGAGGTATTCTCGGCCGGTGAATTACGCCCAGCTCCTGTTCCCCGATTTCTCCCTGATCCTCTGCGGCTACCTGGTGTGCCGCTACACGGCGCTCAACCGCACGGTCTGGCAGCAGGTCGAGAGCCTGGTCTACTTCTTCCTGTTCCCGGTGCTGCTGTTCCACTCCATCGTCAAGAGCCCGCTGGACCTGGGCGCGGCCTCCAGCCTGATCGGCGCGGGCCTGAGCCTGGGCGTGATCGGCATCGCCCTGGCCTACGCCCTGCCCTGGCTGCCGCTGCTGGGCCCGCACATCGACCGGCGCGACCATGCCGCCAGCGCCCAGGTGGCGTTCCGCTTCAACTCCTTCATCGCGCTGGCCCTGGCCGATCGCCTGGCCGGGCCGCAGGGCCTGCTGCTGATCGCGGTGCTGATCGGCGTGTGCGTGCCGCTGTTCAACGTGGGCGCGGTCTGGCCTATGGCGCGCCATGCCCAGCGCGGCTTCCTGCGCGAGCTGGTGCGCAACCCGCTGATCATCGCCACGGCCACGGGCCTGGCGGCCAACCTGCTGGGCTTTGCCATGCCCGGCTGGCTCGAGCCCACGGTCACGCGCATAGGCGCGGCCTCGCTGGCGCTGGGCCTGATGGCGGCCGGCGCCGGCATGCAGTTCAGCAGCCTGGCCAGCGGCAAGCTGCTGATGCTGGCGGTGCTGGCGATCCGCCATTTCGTGCTGCCCCTGGTGGCGCTGGGCCTGTCGCACGCCTTCGGCCTCACCGCCGTGCAGAGCACGGTGCTGCTGGCCTTCTCGGCCCTGCCCACGGCCTCGAGCTGCTATGTGCTGGCCGCGCGCATGGGCTACAACGGCGGCTACGTGGCCGGCCTGGTCACCCTGTCCACCCTGCTGGGCATGGCCAGCCTGCCGTTCGCGCTGGGCGTGCTTCGGTGACCACCCCCACGTTCGGCACTGGCGTGTCCTCTCTGCCCCCCGAGGGGGCCCAGACCGGCTTGGGGCGACGCTGCGCAGCGTGGTGCGCGCAGCTGTACAGCGCAGCAGCGTCATGGCCGCCCTTTGCCTGGTTCGCTTCGCAGACCAACGGCTACGGGCGGCCCGGCGCCGGTCTGAATCAGCGGCTAAGCGCCCAGGCCACATGCTCGCGCACCAGCGGGTCGGGATGCTCGAGCCGCCGCTGCAGCGCCGCGCGCAGGGCCGCGCCAGCCGCTGCGTCGGGGCCGGCGGCCAGCGCATTGCCGGCCGCCACGGCCACGTTGCGCAGCCAGCGCACATGGCCGATGCGCCGGATGGCACTGCCCTCGGTCCGGCGCAGGAACTCGTCCTCGGTCCAGTCCAGCAGGCGCGCCAGCGACTGGCCATTCAGGCCCTCGCGTTCGTCGAAATCGGGCAGCGCGCTGCGCTGGGCGAACTTGTTCCAGGGGCAGACCAGCTGGCAGTCGTCGCAGCCGTAGATGCGGTTGCCGATCAGCGGGCGCAGCTCGGACGGAATCGGCCCCGCATGCTCGATCGTGAGATAGGAAACGCAGCGCCGCGCGTCGAGCCGATGCGGCGCGACGATGGCCTGCGTGGGGCAGATGTCCAGGCAGGCCTGGCAGCTGCCGCAATGGGCCGTGACGGGCGCGCTGGCCGGCAGGGCCAGGTCCACGTAGATCTCGCCGAGGAAGAACATCGAGCCGGCCTCGCGGCTCAGCACCAGGGTGTGCTTGCCACGCCAGCCCTGGCCGCTGCGCGCGGCCAGCTCGGCCTCGAGCACCGGCGCCGAGTCGGTGAACACGCGGTGGCCAAAGGGGCCGACTTCGTCGGCGATACGGCTCTGCAGCTTCTGCAGGCGCGCACGCAGCACCTTGTGGTAGTCCCGTCCGCGCGCATAGACCGAGACCACGCCTTCGGCGGGGCGTTTCAGGCGATCGAACTCGACCGCCTGCCAGTCCGCAGGCGTCTGCCGCGGCAGGTAGTCCATGCGCGCCGTGATCACGCTCACCGTGCCGGGCACCAGCTCGGCCGGGCGCGCGCGCCTGAGGCCATGCGCGGCCATGTAGTCCATGCTGCCGTGAAATCCCTGGGCCAGCCACTGCATCAACCCTGCCTCGGCCGAGGACAGGTCGACACCGGCCACGCCGATTTGGGAGAATCCCAGCTCACGGCCCCATACTTGGATCCGGGCCAGCAACTGAAAGGGATCGATCTGAGCGCTGTGAAGAGTCACCCGCCGATTGTAGAAAGCGCGCCCAGCACCACTGCGGGCGCGGATATGCTGCGCCTGCTATGGCACGGCGAGGACGATACCGCGCGCTTCGCGCAGCGCCTGGCCGCCTGCCCGGCGCTGCGGCGCGCCTACATCGAACTGCAGGGCGAGCTCGGCGCGGGCAAGACCACGCTGGTGCGCCACCTGCTGCGCGCCCTGGGCGTGCAGGGCCGCATCAAGAGCCCGACCTACGCCGTGGTGGAGCCGCACGAGGCCCCCGGCCTGGCCATCTGGCATTTCGACTTCTACCGCTTCAGCGACCCGCGCGAGTGGGAGGACGCGGGTTTCCGCGAGCTGTTCGCCAGCCCCGGCCTCAAGCTCGCCGAATGGCCCGAGAAGGCCGCCGGCATGCTGCCGGTGCCCGACCTCGTGATCCGCCTCGAGCCCCAGGCCGACGAGAGCCGGCAGGTCCTGCTGCAGACGCACAGCGCCGCGGGCCGGGAGCTGCTGCAAGGAGTGGCTGCATGAGGCGGCGCGAGCTGCTGCAGTCCGGCACCCTGGTGCTGCTGCTGGCCGGCGCGCAGATCGCGCGCGGCGCCAGCATCGTGGCGGTGCGGGTCTGGCCGGCGCCCGACTATTCGCGCGTGACCATCGAGTCGGACGGCGAGCTCAAGGCGCGCCAGTTCTTCGTCGCCACGCCGCCGCGGCTGGCGGTGGACATCGAGGGCCTGGACCTCAACCCCGCGCTGCGCGAGCTGGTGGCCAAGGTGAGGCCGGACGACCCCAACATCGCCGGCATACGCGTCGGGCAGAACGCGCCCGGCGTGGTGCGCTTGGTGATCGACCTCAAGCAGGCCATCCTGCCCCAGGTGTTCAGCCTGCCGCCGGTCGCGGCCTACCAGCACCGTCTGGTGTTCGACCTCTATCCCGCCCAGGCCATGGACCCGCTGGAGGCCCTGATCGCCGAGCGGCTCAGGGAGGGCCCGGCCGCGCCCGCGCCGGCCGACCCGCTGGGCGAGCTGATCGCCCGGCAAGGCGAGCGCGGCGGCGCCGCACCGCCCCCCGCCCCGCGCACGCCGGCCGGCCCCGTCGACGGCCCCGGCGGCACGGCCGAACGCACCGAGCGCCTGATCATCGTCGCGCTCGACCCCGGCCATGGCGGCGAGGACCCCGGCGCCGTGGGCCCGAACGGCACGCGCGAGAAGGACGTGGTACTGCAGATCGCGCGGCGCCTGCGCGAGCGCATCAACGCGACCAGCGTGAACGGCAACCCCATGCGCGCCTACCTCACGCGCGACGCCGACTTCTTCGTGCCGCTGCAGGTGCGCGTGCAGAAGGCGCGCCGGGTCCAGGCCGACCTGTTCGTCAGCCTGCACGCCGACGCCTTCTTCACGCCCAACGCCCGCGGCGCCAGCGTGTTCGCGCTGAGCCAGGGCGCGGCATCCAGCAGCGCCGCACGCTGGATTGCCAACAAGGAGAACCAGGCCGACCTGATCGGCGGCGTCAACGTCAAGGCGCGCGACGCCCATGTGCAGCGCGCCCTGCTCGACATGAGCACCACGGCCCAGATCAACGACAGCCTCAAGCTCGGCAGCGCCATGCTGCGCGAGATCGGCGGCGTGGGCCGGCTGCACAAGCCGCGCGTGGAGCAGGCCGGCTTCGCCGTGCTCAAGGCCCCCGACATCCCCAGTGTGCTGGTCGAGACGGCCTTCATCAGCAACCCCGACGAGGAGGCCAAGCTGCGCAGCGACGACTACCAGGAGGAACTGGCCAACGCGCTGATGAAGGGCATACAGAACTATTTCGCGCGCAACCCGCCGCTGGCGCGCAACCGGCCGGTCTGAGCCGCGCGCCCGGTGCGAGCGACCTGATCCAGCAAGCCCTTCCTCCCCGGACCTGAGTCCGTTGCCAGCGGCCTTCGGATTCGGCACACTGGCCCAGGTGGATCGACGGCTTGCGGGGGTTTTTCCATGCCTGGCCTTGTCAAAACTGGCGTCAACCTGGCTCTGGCCCTGATCTGCGCGGGGAGCCTTGCCCGCGCGCCTGCGTCCCATTTCCTCGGCCCATCCGCAGAGCCCGGCTCCCTCAGTGGCATCGCGTTCTCCTGTGCGTCCGGACACCTTGCCCGACTGGAGCGCGACATGGCGGCATACCTGCGCGGGCTGGGGGTAGACAAGAACCTGGTGGTCAGGACCGAACCGGCCGACGGCATGCTTGTCTACACACTGGCGACACCCGAGGCGGACACGGACACCTTGAGCCTCAAGGACCGCAAGGCATACCGCATCAAGGACGCACGGCTGCGCCTGCCCGCCGCCGGCGGCAGAACCCGCGTGGTGAGCACGGTGTCCGAGAAAGAAATTCTTCTGGCCCTGCTTCAGCATGGCCGGCTGACGAACTTCAGCGGCGCCGGCTGCGCCCTCGATGCCCTGCGCGACCATGTGAGGCTGCGCCAGCACGTGGTGGCCTGGACGGACAGGCTGTCCTGGGTCTGGCCCGACGGCGGCCCGGCCAACTGGAACACCCGGCACTGGGACAAGGGTACACCGCGCGCCAAATTCCGCGTGGACCAGGCGCTGCTGGACGCCTTCCTCAACCAGGGCAAGTACCGCATTGGCTGCTACGCGGCCACCAAGCTCAGCTACGCCCATGCCGTGCTCGACTACCACGTCCGGGTCAAGAAGGACGCGGCCAAGGCGGCGCTGGTGCGCGAGCGCCTGATGCACGACGGGGAGCCGCTCGATGGCGTGGAGCCTGCGGCCATGTGGGATTTCGAGCAGGGCTTCGATCCGGCTGCGCGCGATGTCCCGGGCAAGCTCCTGGGCATCCGGCGCGGCATCGCGCCGGACAACTTCGTGCCCGGCGACTGGGTTTACTTGCTCAACACGGACCCGGCGAGCGCCGCAAAGACCGGCTACGAAGGCTCCAATGCCGTTTACCTGGGCCGCGGCAGGTTCGTCGACTACTACAACGATCACCGCCACGCCTACACCTATCGGGAAAAGATCGACGAGGTCTACCAGTGGCGACACGGCGTGTTCCGCCGCAGCCGCGACGCTGACAAGGTCCAGGCGCTCGCGGACGAGGACTTTGCGCGGCTGAGCAAGGCCCCGGCAGAGGGCGGCCTGCTGCTGGACTTGCGCGTGGTGCCGTACCTCTTTGGCTACGAAGACCTGCCCAGACTGCCCACGCCCTGAACCGTCGGCCCAGTCAAAAGGGAATGCGGCAGCGCGAAAGCCCCGCGGTCCCTTTGGGCCACGGCGTCGCGAGCTGTCTTTCACCACGCGGCGTCGCCGTGCGCCCCCGCCTCGCGGTAGTCCTTGAACCAGTCGTGCAGAAACTCGACCAGCGCCCGCGTCTTCGCCGACAAATTGGCTTTCGTCGGAAAGACCAGGTAAATGTCGGCCGGTGGCAGCTTCCAGCCGGCAAGCACGGCACGCAGGCGGCCGGAGCGCAGGTACCGCGCCGCATCCCATTGCGACCGCATCAGGATGCCGTGGCCATCCAGCGCCCACGAAAGCGCGCATTCCCCGTCGTTGGTGCTCAGGGGGCCCCGCACCTTGACCGTCTCCTGACGCGAGCCCGAGCGCAGATGCCATGTGCCAAAGGTCTCATCGCTCTCGCGGATGAAGATGCAGCGGTGTTGCTGCAACTCGCGCGGGTGAGTCGGCTCGCCGGCACGACGCAGGTACGAGGGTGCCGCGCAGAGAACGCGGCGGTTCAAGGCCAGCAAGCGTGCCGTCAAACGCGCATCTGGAAGTTCCCCGATGCGGATCGAGACGTCGAAAGCCTGCTCGACCAGGTTCACCGGCCGGTCGCTCAGATGCAGCTGGACCTCGACCTCGGGATAGGCCCGGCTGAACTTCGACAAGGCCGGCGCGATGTGCTGACGCCCGAAGCCCAAGGTGGCGCTGACCCTTAGGAGTCCGCGTGGCAGCGCCTTCGCGCCCGACACTGTGCGCTCCAGCGCATCGAGTTCGGCCAGCACGCGCGCCCCCTCGCTGAGATAAGTCTCCCCCTCGGGCGTGAGGCTGATGCGGCGCGTGGTGCGATGAAGCAGGCGAACCCCCAGCCTGGATTCGAGCGCGGCGAGGCGTTTGCTGACCGACGGTGGCGTCACGCCCATTTCCTGGGCCGCTGCGGCGAGGCTGCCTTGCTTCATCAGAAGCGTGAAGAAAGAAAGGTCCGAAAACGGCTCCATGGCGGGAAATTCGTTCTTTCAAGGAAACAATGAAGTACCTAAGACGATTTTATAGCCGTGCATGGCAAGCCTAGAATGAAATTCATCCGGGGCCTGCCGCCTCGTCAGTCGTCAACGAACAGGAGACATCCGATGTTCCCCAATGCCGCCGCCACGAAGGCCTTGTTCCCCGGTTTCGAGCATCGAAGCATCGAGGTGGACGATGGCGTTCGCATCTCGGCAGTCGTCGGTGGCGCAGGGTCGCCGCTGCTGCTGTTGCATGGCCATCCGCAGACGCACGCCATCTGGCACCGTGTGGCGCCCGCCCTGGCCCGCCGCCACACGGTCGTGGCCGCGGACTTGCGCGGCTACGGCGACTCGTCCAAGCCCGCGGGCGCGGCCGACCATGCGAACTATTCCAAGCGCGTCATGGCGCTGGATCAGCGGGGGCTCATGCGCGAACTCGGCTTCGAGCAATTCGACGTGCTCGCCCATGACCGGGGCGCAAGAGTGGCCCATCGCTTGGCTCTTGACCATGCCGAGGCGGTTCGGCGTCTGGTCCTCCTCGACATTGCCCCGACCCTCGCAATGTACGAGCAGACCACGCAAGCCTTTGCACGGACCTACTGGCACTGGTTCTTCCTCATCCAGCCCGCGCCGCTGCCCGAGCGCCTGATCGAGGCCGACCCGGCTGCCTACGTCCGCGACGTGATGGGCCGGCGAAGCGCCGGCCTCGCGCCGTTCGACCCGCGGGCGCTCGCCGAGTACCAGCGCTGCCTGGCCCTGCCGGGAGCCGCGCACGGCTTGTGCGAGGACTACCGCGCCTCGGCCGGCATCGACCTGGAGCACGACCGCGCCGACCGCGACGCCGGCCGCCTGCTCCAGCAGCCGCTGCTGGCCCTGTGGGGCGAGCAGGGCGTGGTCCACCGCTGCTTCCGTCCGCTCGACGAATGGCGCCGCGTGGCGCGCAACGTGGACGGCGAAGCCCTGCCCTGCGGGCACTACATCGCCGAGGAGGCCCCCGAGCAACTGCTCGCCCGGGTCCTGCCCTTTCTCTCCTGACAACACCCCATGAAGCCACGCACCCTGTACCGCAAGCTCGTCGATTCGCACACGGTGGCCACGCTGGACGAGCAGAACGTCCTGCTGTTCTGCGACCTCCACCTGATGAACGAGTACACCAGCCCGCAGGCCTTCGCCGGCCTGCACGAACAAGGCCGAGAGGTCGCGATGCCCGGCCAGAACGTCGCGACCGTGAGCCACATCATCCCGACCCAGCCGGTCAGGCCGCGCGTGATCCAGGACCCGGCATCGGCGCTGCAGGCCAGCGAGCTCAAGCGCAACTGCATCCGCCACGGCCTTGCGCTGTTCGACACCAACGACGCCCTGCAGGGCATAGAGCACATCATCGCGCCCGAACACGGCATGATCCGGCCCGGCATGGTGGTGATCTGCGGCGACAGCCACACCACCACCTATGGCGCGCTCGGCGCCCTGGGCTTCGGCATCGGCACGTCGGAGGTCGAGCACGTGCTGGCGACGCAGACGCTGGTCTACCGGCTGGCCCAGGACATGCGCATCCGGGTCGACGGACGGTTGCCCGCCGGCACCACGGCCAAGGACCTCATCCTCATGATCATCAGCCGCATCGGAGCGCAGGGCGCGCGCGGCTTCGCCGTCGAGTTCTGCGGCGCCGCCGTCGAAGCACTGTCCATCGAGGCGCGGTTCACGCTGTGCAACATGGCCGTCGAAGCGGGGGCGCGCGGCGCGCTCATCGCGCCCGACGAAGCCGCCATGCGGTATGTCCTGCAGCGGGCTCCAGACATCGACTCCAGCCTGCGCGGCCGGGCCCTGGCCCATTGGGCGACGCTCGGGAGCGACGACGGCGCGGCGTTCGACCTTGAACACCGCTTCGACGCCAGCGACGTGGCTCCCTACGTGAGTTGGGGGACCAGCCCCGACCAGGCGATTCCCGTCACGGGCACGATCCCGCAAGCCCAGGGACCGCAGCGCGCCAGCATGGCGCAGGCCATGCGCTACACCGGCCTGTCCGGCGGCATGCCGCTGGAGGGTGTGCCGGTGCAGCATGTCTTCATCGGCTCCTGCACCAACGCGCGGATCGAGGATCTGCGGGCGGTCGCCGAGGTCGTGAAGGGCCGCAAGGTCGCGCCATCCGTCCGGGCAATGGTGGTCCCCGGCTCCGGAACCGTGAAGGCGCAGGCCGAGGCGGAAGGCATCGCCCAGCTGCTCGTCGAAGCCGGCTTCGAGTGGCGTCAGCCGGGTTGCTCGATGTGCCTGGCGATGAACGACGACGTGTTGGCCCCAGGCCAGCGCTGCGCGTCGACGACCAACAGAAACTTCGAAGGCCGCCAGGGACGGGGCGCCATCACGCATCTCATGAGTCCGTCCATGGCCGCCGCCGCGGCCCTCACCGGGCATATCACCGACGTACGAAAGCTGGGGCTTGCCAATGACTGACGCCGGACGCATCGAGGGCATCGCGGCCACCCTCGTCACCGCCAACCTGGACACCGACCAAATCATGCCCAAGCAGTTCCTGCGCGGCATCGACAAGAGGGGGCTGGACAAGGGCTTGCTGTGGGACCTGCGCTTTGACGCAGAGGGCCGCCCGCGCCCCGGCTTCGTGCTCAACCAGCCCGCCTTCGCCGAAACCCGGATCTTGATCGCCGGCCCGAACTTCGGTTGCGGCTCCAGCCGCGAGCACGCCGTCTGGGGCCTGCAGCAGTACGGCATCGAGGCCGTGATTGCGTCGAGCTTCGGTGAAATCTTCTACTCGAACGCGATGAACAACCGCTTGCTCGCGGTGATGCTGCCGCAAGCCGATGTTCAGGTGCTGATGAAGGAAGCCGACGAAAGCGCAGATCCGCTGCGCGTCGAGATCGACGTGCAGAGCCTGACGGTGCGCACGCCGCGGAACACGCGCTCGTTCGTACTGTCCGAACGCCATCGCAGGATGTTCCTCGATGGCCTTGACATGATCGGCGCTTCGCTGACATACCAGCGGGCCATCGATGCCTTCGCGAAGCGCCACTGGGCTGAACAGCCGTGGCTGCGCGACGTCGCGCTGCGGACCAGGCAGCGACTCGACAAGGAGGCGCACGGCTAGCCGTCCATCCGCATCTTGCGCGCACGGCGGCCGCAAGGCGATTCGCCGCGCCGCGTCCTGATCCCCCTTGCTACCAAGCGGCCTCAGCGCCGCGGGGACATTGCATCCAGATGCCCGAGTCCGGCATCTTTCACGCCCTGCACCTGCACAGACACCCGAAGGAGACCCCATGCAAACGACCTGCCGATTCCTGTTATCCGCCGCGCTCGCCTTGTCCGCCGCCGGCGCCATGGCGGACTACCCTGAAAAACCCATCGTCCTGGTCGTGCCGTACGCCGCCGGCGGACCCACCGACAAGGTCGCGCGCGACTTTGCGCAGGCGCTGCGCAAGTCCATGGGGGCACAGCCCATCGTGATCGACAACGTCGTCGGCGCGGGCGGGAACATCGGCGCCGCGAAGGTGGCACGCGCGCCAGCCGATGGCTACACCCTGCTGCTGCACAACGTCGCCCTGGCCACGGCGCCGGCGCTGTACCGCAGCCTTCCATACAAGCCACTCGAGGACTTCGAATACCTGGGCCTCGTCAGCGAGGTTCCGATGACCTTGATCGGTCGGCACGACCTCAGGGCGGCCAACCTCGCCGAATTGAGCCGCCTCATCGCCGCCGAGCCTGGCAAGCTGAGCATCGCCAACGCCGGCGTCGGCTCGGCCGCGCATCTTTGCGGCCTGGTCTTCCAGCAAGCGCTCAAGGCGGACCTGGTGGCCGTTCCCTACAAGGGCACCGCCCCCGCGATGGCCGACCTGCTTGGCGGGCAGGTCGACCTGATGTGCGACCAGACCACCAACACCAGCGCTCAGATCGCCTCCGGCAAGGTCAGGGTGTTCGGCGTGACGACAGCCGTGCGCATTTCCACGCCCGCCTTGGCTGCGGTCCCGACACTCGACGAGAGCGGACTCAAGGGCTTTCGCATCGCGGTGTGGCACGGACTCTATGCGCCCAAGGGCACGCCGGCGACGATCGTGGAAAAGCTCAATGCGGCACTAAAGACCGCGCTGAAAGACGCCGACTTCGCCAGAAGGGAAGCCGAACTGGGCGCGGTGGTCGTGACCGATGACCGTACTGGCCGCGAGGGACACAAGCGTTTCGTCATGCAGGAAACCCAGCGCTGGGCACCGATCCTCAAGGCGGCGGCGCAGTATGCCGACTAGGGCCAGTTCGATGCGCGCGCCGGGGCCCAGGACGGCGACAGCCTCAAGCCCGGCAGTGCCATGCTGCGCGAGATCGGCAGCCCGGGCCGGCTGCACAAGCCGCACGTGGAGCAGACCGGCTTCGCCCTGCTCAAGGACTCCGACATCCCCAGCGTGCTGGTCGAGGCGGTCTTCATCAGCAAGCCCGAGGGAGAGTTCAGCCGTCGCTCGCCCGCGTGTCGCGCGTGGCGGCCACCCAGGCCTCGTAGCCGCCCGCCAGCGGGCGCACCGAGGCATGGCCCCGCCGCTGCAGCGCGCGGGCGGCCTTGACGGCCGTGGCGTCCTGCGGGCAGGCGCACAGGGTCACGATGGGGCGGTCCTTGGGCCAGGCCTCGGCCAGGCGCTCCAACTGCTCCAGGGCCACGACCAGCGCCCCCTCGATCGGCCCGGTCTCGGCGATCATGGCGGGACCGCGCAGGTCGAGCAGCAGCGGCGCCGGCTCCGCGGCCAGGGCGGCCAGCAGCTCCGCCGGCGTGATGCGCGGCATGGCGGCCAGGCGTTCGAAACGGCGCTTCTGCCAGAACCTCCAGCCCACCCAGAGGCCTAGGAAGCCCAGGGCGCCGGCAAGGACCAGCGCGCCCTGCTGGTCCAGCAGCGCGATCGCGGCGTTGACCTCGCTGCGCAGCAGCCAGCCGGCCCACAGGGCCGTGCCGGCCCAGAGCGCCGCGCCCAGACCCGCTGCCCCCAGGAAGCTGGGCAGCGGCATGCGCAGGGCACCGGCGATCGGCGGCGCCACGGTGGAGAAACCCGGCAAGAACTTGGCGCCGACCAGGGACCACAGGCCCCAGCGCAGAAAGCGGCGCTCGGTCTCCGAGACGCAGCTGCCCGGGTTGATGGACAGCCGGCACAGGCCCGACAGCACGCGGTAGCCGAAAGCCCGGCCCGCCAGGAACCACAGCCAGTCCGCGACCACCGAGGCCAGCACGGCTGCCGCCAGCACCTGGCCGACCAGTCCCCAGGACATCGCCAGGCTGCCCGCCAGCAGCAAGGTCGGCACGGCGGGCACGGGCAGGCCCGCCTGCTGCAGCAGCACGTTGAGGAACACGATCCAGGCGGCGTCGCGCCGGATCGCCTCGCTGATCTGGGTGAGCTCCATGCACGCCCTCCTTCCCGCGGCCATGCGGGCAGACACAGCATAGTGGCGCGCGGCCGCGCTGGCCAGCGCCTCGCGGGCCGGCAGCCGGCCGTCAGGAAGGTATAGCCTGGCCCGCGGCGTTCCTGCGCAGCGTCGGCAGGCCCACGCCGGCGGCGTCGAAGCCGCCGTCCACCGCCACCACCTGCCCGTTCACGTAGCTCGCGGCGTCACTGCAGAGGAAGCCCACGACCGCAGCAATCTCCTCGACCGTGCCGTAGCGCTCCAGCGGAATCACGTCGTGGTAGTCCGAGCGGATCGCCACGCTGTGCACCAGCTTGGCCATTTCGGTCTCCACCGGCCCCGGCGCCACGGCGTTCACGCGTATGCCCACGGTGCCCAGTTCCACGGCCTGCTGCTTGGTCAGCTGGATCAGCGCCGCCTTGCTGGTGCCATAGGCCACGCGCAGCGTGCTGGCGCGCAGGCCGGAGATCGAGGCGATGTTGACCACGCTGCCGCCGCCGGCCCGGCGCATCACGGGCGCGCAGGCCTGGGTGCAGAGGAAGGGGCCGTCCAGGTTGGTCGCCAGCACCTGGCGCCACTCGGCGAAGCTGGTTTCGGCGATCGGCTTGAACACGGCCACGCCGGCGTTGTTGACCAGGGCGTCGATGCGGCCGAACACCGCCTCCACGCGGCCTATGGCAGCCTGCACCTGCTGCGGGTCGGACACGTCGCAAGGGACGGCCAGCACCCGGTCCGCATCGTTCAGTTCGGCGGCCGTGCGGGCCAGGGTGTTGGTGTCGATGTCGAGCAGGGCCACGCGGTGGCCATGGGCCAGGAACCATTGGCCTATGGCCAGTCCTATGCCGCGCGCGCCGCCGGTCACGACGGCGACGGGAACGGCAGGGGCGGAGGATGCGGTTGCGGTCATGTTGTCTCCGAAAAAGGAATGAGCGTGGGGCGACACAATGGCTTACCAGCAGGGGCTGCCAAATCGGCGATTCTCTTCTATTCTCCTTTCTCCCACCCGCGGCCGCAGGGGCCGCATCCACAGCGAGGAGAAGCCATGCAGGTTCAGCCCTATCTGTTCTTCGAAGGCCGTTGCGAGGAGGCGGTCGAGTTCTACCGCAAGGCGCTAGGCGCCGAGGTGACCATGATGATGCGCTACAAGGACAGCCCCGAGCCACCGCAGCCCGGCTGCTTGCCGCCCGGCGCCGAGGACAAGATCATGCACATGAACATGTCCATAGGCGACACCCAGATCATGGCCTCGGACGGAAACTGCAGCGGAAAGCCCGGCTTCCAGGGTTTCTCGCTCTCGCTGACGGCCGCCAGCGAGGCCGAGGCCGAGCGCTGGTTCAACGCCCTGGCCGACGGCGGCCAGGTCCAGATGCCACTGGCCAAGACCTTCTTCGCCTCGAGCTTCGGCATGGTGGCCGACCGCTTCGGCGTCTCCTGGATGGTGATCGTGATGCCCTGAGGGCCGCGGCGTCAGGCCAGCAGCGTGGCGCGGGTTCGCTCGGAAAAGAACGGGCCCGGCGTGCGCATCACGAAGTCGGCGAGGTGGCGCGCCTGCTCGGGCGCCGCCGTCCTCATGTACAGGCCGATCTCGATGGGCACCGGCTGCGGGAATTCGCTGGCCCGGTCTAGGCTGCGGCAACCGGCCGGAATCGTCGCGGACATCATGGGGCCTATGCCTATGCCCACCTGCACCGCCGTGGCCATGGCGACCAGGGTGCTGGCCTCGCAGACCACGTTCCAGCGCAGGCTGCGGTCCGCCAGGGCCTCGATCGCTCGCGCGCGCCAGGGACAGGCCTCCTCGAACAGCACGACGGGCAGCGGCTCCTCGCTCGAGACGCTGAGGTCCGAGCGCACGGTCCACAACAGTTGCTCGGGCCAGACCATCAGCGGCTTGCGCGCCACCTCGCTGGTGTCGCAGATCAGCAGGTCGAGCTTGTCCTGGCCGAACAGCGCGGCCAGCCGGCGATTGCCGTCGGCCATGATGTCGATGTCGACACGCGGATTGAGGTCGCGAAAGGCCTTGAGGATGTCGACCAGCCTTGTCGCCGCGAAGTCCTCGACCACCCCGAGCTTGACCCGCCCCTCCACGCGCTGCCCACCCAGGCGCTGCCTGACCTCGTCGTTGAGGGTCAGGATCTCGCGCGCATAAGGCACGAGCAGCAGCCCGTCGGCGGTCAGCGCCAGCCCCTTGGACGAGCGCTCGAACAGCGCCACGCCCAGCAGTTCCTCGAGCCGGCGCACCTGCATGCTGACCGCCGCCTGCGTGCGATGCAGGGCGGCCGCCGCGCCGTTGACCGTGCCGACTTCGGCCACCGAGAGAAAGGCGCGCAACAGGTAGGGGTCGAGATCAAGCATTCAACTTTGTTTATAGCAGGCCGACAATTTTCCGGCTACCCCGCGCGAAACCCCGCTGCTACGCTCCCTCCACTTTCAACAAGGAGACACCATGCAGCGAGAAATCAAGCGACGCGACCTGCTCAAGACCGGCGCCGCCTTCGGACTGGGCTCGGCCCTGGCCTTCCCGGCCGTGCACGCGGTCGCGCAAGGGCGGCAGTTCGCCGGCAAGACCCTGCGCATCCTGACCTGGTCCGACGACACCGGCCTGGCCGTGCTGCGCCACATCGCGCAAACCTTCGAGGCCCAGACCGGTGCCCGGGTGGTGGCCGACCGAACGGGCAGCACCTCGGAGATGGTGGCCAAGCTCAAGGCCGCCGGCACGCGGCCGCAGTACGACGTGATCACGCTCGCCGGCGTCGGCGCCACCACCTTGGCCAGCGCCGGCCTGCTCGACAAGCCCGACCTCAACCAGCTGCCCCATCTGCAGAACGTCGACCCGCGCTTTCGCACCGGCGCCGACGGCCACGGCATCGGCTACCTGCTGTGGACCGGCGGCCTGCTCTACAACACGCGCACGTTCAAGGAGGCGCCGACCAGCTACGAGGAGCTGTGGAACCCCAAGTACGCCAAGCGCCTGTTCCTGCCCCCGGCCACCTGGACCGACGCGCTCGACACCATCGTCGCCGCGGCCAAGCTCACGGGCGGCAGCGCGACCAACGCCGAGGCCGGCTTCAGGAAGCTCGCCGAGCTCAAGGACCGCGTGCTGACCTTCGGCGAAAACCCGACCCAGATCGCCGAGCTGTTCCGCTCCAACGCGCTGGACCTCGGCGGGGTCTATGCACCGGCCTTCTATGCCAAGGCGCTGAAGGACCCGAGCTCGGGCCTGGGCGCCACATACAACCTCAAGGAAGGCTTCTTCGCCGACCTGATGTACACCGTGCTGCCCAAGAGCCGCCCCGGCGACAGCGCCGTGGCGCATGCCTTCGTCAACCACTCGCTCGACCCCGTGGTCCAGGGCCGGATGGCCGAGGAGGTGCTGAACGGGCCGGTGAACCAGAAGGCGGTGCTCTCGGCCGCGGCCAAGGCCAGCCCCTTCATCATCAAGCCCGAGCAGCTTGGCGACAAGGCGGTGATCCACGACAAGAGCGTGATCGCCAGCGTGCGCGAGAGCTGGATCAAGCGCTACACGCAGACCTTTGCCTGAGGGGCCGCGCGTGCAAGCCGTCAACCCCACGACCGGCGTGCTGGCCGCGCCGCCCGATGCCGGGCGGTCCAGGCCCGCGCGGCGCCTGGCCGGCACCATGCTGCTGGTGCTGCCGGCCCTGGTCCTGCTGCTGCCCTTCCTGGCGGCGGTGCTGTTCGTGCTGCGCTACTCGGTCTCGGCCGAGAGCCCGGCCCTGGCCGGCTGGTCGCTGGCCCACTACCAGGGCTTGCTCGAGCCCTTCTTCCTGCGCTCGGTGGGGCTCACGCTCAAGCTGGCGGCGCTGAGCACCGTGCTGTGCCTGCTGCTGGCGCTGCCGATCGCGATGCTGATGGCCGCGGTCGCACAGCCCTGGTGGCGGCGCGTCATGACCAGCCTGGTGCTGCTGCCGATGATCCTGAACCTGCTGATCCAGTCCTACGGCTGGATGATGGTGCTGGGCCCCAACGGCGCCGTCAACGGCCTGCTGCTGAAGCTGGGCCTGACAGCGCAGCCCCTGCAGCTGCTGTTCAACGAGACCGGCGTGCTGATCGGCCTGGTGCAGACCACGCTGCCGCTGGCGGTGTTCCCCATCCTGGGATCGATGCGCGTGCTGTCGCAGGACCAGCTCGAGGCCGCGGCCAGCCTGGGCGCCAGGCCCTGGCGTTCGTTCTTCGACATCACGCTGCCGCTGCTCAGGCCCGGCCTGATCAGCGCCGCTTCCATCGTGTTCGCCTTCAACGCCAGCGCCTTCGCCATCCCGCTGCTGCTGGGCGGGCGGCGCGTGCAGATGATGGGCGTCGCCATCCGCGACATGATCTCGCCGCTGTTCGACTGGGCCGGCGCGTCCGCGGCCGGCGTGGCTCTGATCCTGATCACCCTGCTCACGATGACGGCGGCCACCTGGCTGAGCGGCCGTGCATTGCCCCTCAAGGAGGCCCGCTGATGTCCGCTTCCCTCTGGTCCCGCAGCTGCGGCGGTTCGTTCCGCGCCGCGATGCTGGCGCTCGCCGGCCTGGGCCTGCTCGTCGCCGCCCTGCCCGTGCTCGTGATCGTGGTCATGTCGTTCTCGGGCGACGCCAGCCTCGCCTTTCCGCCGCGCTCGCTGTCGCTGCGCTGGTATGGCGCCGCGCTCGAGGTGCTGTTCGGCGGCGACAGCGACGGCGCGGGCTCGGCCTTCGAGGCCATGGCCACCAGCTTCACGGTCGGCGCCATCACCATGCTCGCCACCACCGCGGCCTGCGTCCCGCTGGCCTACGTGCTGGTGCGCCGCGGCGGCCGCTGGCGCCAGTGGGTGGAGGGGCTGTTCACGCTGCCGCTGGTGTTTCCTCTCGTGGTGCTGGGCGTGGCCTACCTGCTGCTCAGCGAAAGCCTGGCCCGGCAGACCGGCAGCGACGGCGGCCTGCTGCGCCTGGCCATCCCGCACATCGTGCTGGCCCTGCCCTTCGTGCTGCGCAACTGCCTGAGCGCCATGCAGGGCGTCGGCCGCGAGCTCGAGGAGGCCGCGATGTCGCTGGGCGCCTCGCCCTTGCGCGCCGCCATCGACGTGGTGGTTCCGCTGATGAAGCCGGGCATCCTGGCCGGCCTGATCTTCGCCTTCATCATCTCGTTCAACGAGTTCACGGTCAGCTTCTTCATGTACACGGTCGACCTGCGCACGCTGCCGATCTGGATGTACAGCCGCACCGTGTCCTCGCTGGACCCCACCACGCTCGCGATCTCCACCCTGATCATCGCGCTCGACGTGGCCCTGATCACCTGGGTCGACAAGCTCGTCGCAGGCAAGGGCAGCCTGTTCTGAACCTCCATCCCGCCACACACCATGCCAACCTCTCCCATCACGTCGTCCGCGCAAGGCGGCTACCTGGACATCCGCGGCCTGGGCAAGCGCTTCGGCAGCCACGAGGCGCTGGCCGACGTGAGCCTCTCGATCCGGCGCGGCGAGTTCGTCTGCCTGCTCGGCCCCTCGGGCTGCGGCAAGACCACGCTGCTGCGCATCATCGCCGGCTTCGAAAAAGCCGACCGCGGCCATCTGCTGCTCGAGGGCCGCGACATAGTCGCGCTGGCGCCGCACCAGCGCGGCTTCGGCATGGTGTTCCAGTCCCTGGCCCTGTTTCCGCACATGAGCGTGGCCGACAACATCGCCTACGGCATGAAGCTGCGCGGCGTCGCGGCGGCGCAGCGCCGCAGGCGCGTCGAGGAGCTGCTCGAGCTGGTGCAGCTGCCGGCCGTCGCCGACCGCCCGGTCTCGGCCCTGTCGGGCGGCCAGCGCCAGCGCGTGGCGATCGCGCGCGCCCTGGCCGTGCCGCCGCCGCTGTTCCTGCTCGACGAGCCCCTGTCCGCGCTCGACGCGCAGCTGCGCGACAACATGCAGATCGAGCTGCGCCAGCTGCAGCAGCGCTTCGGCGTCACCACCGTGGTCGTCACGCACGACCAGCACGAGGCCATGATGCTGGCCGACCGCCTGGTGGTCATGAAGCAGGGCCGCGTGCAGCAGTGCGACCGGCCGACCGAGGTCTACCGCCGTCCCGCCAATGCCTTCGTCGCCGAGTTCCTCGGCGCCGCCAACCTGCTGCCCGGCACCGCCCAGGCCGACGGCAGCCTGCACGTGCTGGGTGCGGCGCTGCCCGCCGATACGCGCCTGGCGGCCGGCAGCGCCGTGACCCTGGCCGTGCGCGCCGAGGACGTGGGCCTGCAGGCCCTGGCCGACAGCGCCGAGCCGGCCGGCCAGTTGGTGGGCGACATCGAGTTCGTGCGCGACCTGGGGCCGCAGACCGAGCTCATCGTGCGCTGCGGCGCCGAGCGCCTGCGCTGCCGCAGTGCCCACACCGAGCTGCGCCGGCTCGGCGTGGGCCAGCAGGTCGCCGTGCGGATCGACGCGCGGCGCTGCGCCGTGTTCCCCGCCCAATCCTGAAAGGCCCCGACCATGAGCGAGATCCCCCTGTTCCTCGACGCCCCCGCCGTGGCCCGGGCCCTGCCCTGGCCGGCCCTGATCGACGCGCTGCAGCAGGCTTTTCGCCTGGCCGACGCGAGCGCGCCCGAGCGCCTGCATTACGCGCTCGGCGAAGCCGCCGGCGCCGCGCCTACGCTGCTCGTGATGCCGGCCTGGAGCCCCAGCCTGGGCGTGGGCACCAAGCTGGTCACCGTGTTCCCCGAGAACCCGCGCGCCGGCCTGCCCTCGATCCACGGCGTCTACGTGCTGATGGACCCGCGCCACGGCCAGGTCCTGGCCGTGCTCGACGGCGGCGAGCTGACCGCGCGCCGCACGGCCGCCGCCTCGGCCCTGGCCAGCCGCCAGCTCTCGCGCCCCGACAGCCGCTGCCTGCTGATGGTGGGCGCCGGGCGCCAGGCGCGCAACCTGCCGCTGGCCCATGCCAGCGTGCGGCCGATCGAACGCGTGCTGGTCTGGAACCGCCGGCCCGACGAGGCCCGGGAGGCCGTGCGCGCGCTGCAGGCCCAGGGCCTGCAGGCCGAGCTCGCGACCTCGCTGCGCGAAGCCGCCGCCGAGGCCGACATCGTCAGCTGCGCCACGCTGTCGACCGAGCCCCTGCTGGCCGGCGACTGGCTGCGCCCCGGCACCCATGTGGACCTGGTCGGCGCCTTCAAGCCGACCATGCGCGAGACCGACGACCGCCTCTTCGCGCGCGCCGACGCGGTCTGGTGCGACACGCGCGCAGGCGCGTTCAGCGAGGCCGGCGACATCGTGCAGGCCGTCAAGAGCGGCGCCTTCGACCCCCAGCGCCTGGCCGGCGACCTGGCCGCGCTCTGCCGCGCGCCCGGGCCCGCCCGGCGCAACGCGCACGAGATCACGGTCTTCAAGTCGGTCGGCATGGCCCTCGAGGACCTGGCCGCGGCGCGCCTGTGCCTGGACCGCCACCGCGCCGCCCACCCGCTTTCTTCCACGGAGACCCCATGAGCATCGACCCCCAGCACCTCGCGCGCCTGCGCGAGCGCTACGCCAACGCCGCAGGCAGCGACATCTTCGACCCCGCGTTCAAGGCCGTGGCCGAGCGCATCTTCAGCAGCTCGGACCGCCGCAAATGGCCGTTCGCCGATGTCGCGACCTTCCTCGACGCGCCCTACCGGCCCGAGGCGCTGGCGCAGCAGCCCTATGACTTCGCGGGCCTGGACGTGGCGCTGATCGGCGTGCCCATGGACCTGGGCGTGACCAACCGCGCCGGCGCGCGCCTGGGCCCGCGCGCCGTGCGCGCGGTCGAGCGCGTCGGCCCCTACGAGCATGCGCTGCGCGTGGCGCCGCTGACCCGGCTGAAGGCGGCCGACGTCGGCGACCTGCCCATGCGCAGCCGCTACAGCCTGGCCGACTGCCATGCCGACATCGAGCAGGGCTTCGCCCAGATCGTGCAGGCCGGCGTGGTCCCGCTGGCCGTGGGCGGCGACCACTCGATCACCGGCTCCATCCTCAAGGCCGTGGGACGCGAGCGGCCCGTGGGCATGATCCACCTCGACGCCCATTGCGACACCGCCGGCAGCTACGAGGGCTCGAAGTTCCACCACGGCGGCCCGTTCCGCGAGGCGGTGCTGGCCGGCGTGCTCGATCCTCGGCGCTGCGTGCAGATCGGCATCCGCGGCGGCGCCGAGTACCTCTGGGAGTTCTCGTTCGACGCCGGCATGACCGTGATCCACGCCGAGGAGTTCACGCGCCTGGGCGTGGCCGAGGTGCTGCGGCGCGCGCGCGAGGTGGTCGGCGACGGCCCGACCTATGTCACCTTCGACGTGGACTGCCTGGACCCGGTCTACGCCCCCGGCACCGGCACGCCCGAGGTCGGCGGCCTGAGCTCGCGCGAGGCGCTGGAGCTGCTGCGCGGCCTGGCCGGCATCGACATCGTGGGCGGCGACGTGATGGAGGTGGCGCCCCAGCACGACCCCACCAGCAACACGGCCCAGATCGGCGCCCAGGTGCTGTTCGAGCTGCTGTGCCTGGTCGCGCTCTCGCCGCGCTTTGCGCAGCGCGGCGCCTGAGCCGCGCAACATTCGACCCATCCAAATCGTGAGGAGACAAAGATGAGCATGCAAGATCACAAGCCGCTGGACCGCCGGTCCGTTCTCGGCGCCGGCCTGGCCGGCGCCTCCCTGCTCGCGGCGCCGGGCCTGCTGCGCGCCCAGGGGCGTTCGCTCAAGGTCGGCGTCTATGGCGGCTATTTCAAGAAGTCGTTCGACAAGCACATCTTCCCGGCCTTCACCAAGGCCACCGGCATCGCGGTCGAGTCGGTGGCCGAGCCGACCGGCGAGGCCTGGCTGGTGCAGCTGGAGCAGACGGCGCGCGCCAACCAGGCGCCGGCCGACGTCTCGATGATGGGCCAGGTCGCCCTGCTCAAGGGCCAGGCCACCAAGCTGTGGGCGCCGCTGGACCTGGCGAAGATCCCGAACGCGAGCGCGCTGCAGGAGCGCTTCGTCCAGCGCTACCCCGACGGGCGCGTCGCCGGCATAGGCGCCGTGTCCTGGTACATCACCCTGGTCAGCAACACCCGCGCCTACCCGAACCCGCCCCAGTCCTGGGCCGCGCTCTGGGACCCGGCCAACAAGGACAGGCTGGGCCTGCTGGCCCTGGTCTCCAACTCCTTCCTGCTCGAGGTCACGGCCAAGACCTTCCTCGGCGGCACCCAGGCCCTGGACACCGAGGCCGGCCAGCTCAAGGCCTTCAAGAAGCTCGCCGAGCTCAAGTCCAACGTGCGCCTGTGGTACCGCGACGAGGCCCAGTTCGAGCAGGCGCTCAAGTCGGGCGAGATCCCCATGGGCCAGTACTACCACGACGTCACCGGCCTGGCGGCCGGCGAGGGGCATCCTGTGCGCTCCACCTTCCCCAAGGAAGGCGGCATCCTGGACTCGGGCTCCTGGGCCATCTCGCGCGCCTCGAAGAAGGGCGAGGAGGCCCATGCCTTCATCAACTTCGTCAGCCAGCCCGCGATCCAGGCGCTGATGGCGCGCCAGATCGGCACCTCGCCCACGGTCAAGCGCAAGCTGCTCGAGCTCAGCGACAAGGAGTTCGCCGCGGTCTCCTCCGAGATCGACCCCATCGTGCCGCGCTACGATCTCTACCAGACCCGCTCGGACTGGCTCAACGAGCAGTGGACGCGGCTGATCGCCGGCTGAGGAGGACGAGACCATGACCGGACTGGTCCTGCAGGACATCTCCAAGCGCTTCGGCGCCAGCACCGTGGTCGAACAGGTGCAGCTGGCCGTGCCCGCGGGCAGCTTCGTCTGCCTGCTCGGCCCCTCGGGCTGCGGCAAGACCACGCTGCTGCGCATGATCGCGGGGCTGGAGACGCCGAGCCAGGGGCTCATCCTGCTCGACGGCCAGGACATCACGGCCTTGCCCACGCACCAGCGCGAGCTGGGCATGGTGTTCCAGTCGCTGGCCCTGTTCCCGCACCTGAGCGTGGGCGAGAACATCGCCTACCCGCTGCGCATACGCGGCCGCCCGCGCGCCGAGCAGGCGCGGCGCACCGAGGAACTGCTGAACCTGGTCCACCTGCCCGGCTACGGCGACCGCCCCGTGGCCCAGCTCTCGGGCGGGCAGCGCCAGCGCGTGGCGATCGCGCGCGCGCTCGCGCTCTCGCCGCGGCTGTTCCTGCTCGACGAGCCGCTGTCGGCGCTGGACGCCAAGCTGCGCGAAGCCATGCAGCTCGAGCTGCGCCAGTTGCAGCAGCGCCTGGGCATCACCACCGTCGTGGTCACGCACGACCAGCGCGAGGCCATGACCATGGCCGACCTCGTGGTCGTGATGGGCGAGGGCCGCGTGCGCCAGGCCGCGCCCCCGATCGAGATCTACCGCCACCCGGCCGACGCCTTCGTCGCCGACTTCATAGGCTCGACCAACCTGCTCGAGCTCGAGCGCGACGCCCAGGGCCGCGCCTCGGCCTTCGGCTGCGCCCTGCCCGGCGTACCGGCCCCGGCCGCGGGCCGCGCCACGCTCTCGATCCGCCCCGAGGACCTGCAGCTCACCGTCCCCGGGGACGGCGCGCTGTCGGGACGGGTCAGCTTCGTGCGCGACCTCGGGGCCACGATAGAGACCTTCATCGAGGTCGGCGGCAAGGTGCTGGTGGCGGTGACGACGCCGCGCGCGCGCGCTCAGGTCCAGCCCGGCGACGCCGTGGGCGTGGTGCTGCCGCCCGAGAACTGCGTGGTGCTGGCCTCATGAGACGCGAACCGCCCCGCCGCGCGGCCGACTACGCGCCGCTGGCCTTCCCGGCGCTGATGCTGCTGGTGTTCTTCGCCCTGCCCTTCGGCACCATGGTCGCGGTGAGCTTCTTCCGCCGCCAGCAGGGAGGCTTCTACACGCCCGACTTCGTGCTCGACAACTACGCGCGCTTTCTGAGCCCTTTCTTCGGCAACCTGCTCGCGTTCTCGCTCGGCCTGGCGGCCCTGGCCGCGGTCTGCTCGGTGCTGCTGGCCTTTCCCTTCACCTACCTGCTGACGCGCCAGCCGCGCCGCGTGCAGACACGCTGGCTGATCGGCCTGCTGGCCCTGCTCTCGCTGTCCGAGGTGATCATAGGCTTCGCCTGGTCCACGCTGTTCTCGCGCACGGCCGGCATCAGCAACCTGCTGGTCGCGCTCGGCCTGATGGCCGAGCCCCAGGCCCTGCTGCCCAGCTTCGGCGCCGTGCTCACCGGCATGGTCTACCAGTCCCTGCCCTATGCCGTGCTGGTGCTCTACCCGGCCCTGGTGCGCCTGGACCCGACGCTGATCGAGGCGGCCCGCACGCTCGGCGCCCATCCGGCGCTGGCCTTCCTCAACGTGGTGGTGCCGGCGCTGCGCCGCACCATCGTCGCGGCGCTGATCATGGTCTTCGTGTTCGAGCTCGGCTCCTACCTGCTGCCGCAGATCCTGGGCCGCCCGCAGCACTGGACCCTGTCGGTGCTGATCACCGACCAGGCCATCTACCAGTCCAACCTGCCGTTCGCCGCCGCCATGGCCCTGTTCCTGGTGCTGCTGTCGCTGGCCCTGGTCGGACTGACCCTGCTGATCGGCCGCAAGGAGGGCACGACATGAGTGCAAGGCTGCTGCAACGCCTGTTCTTCGGCGCGGTCACGCTGTTCCTGGCCGCGCCCATCGTGATCGTCGCCGGCGTCTCGCTGAACGAGCGCCAGACCCTGGCCTTCCCGCCCCAGGGCCTGTCCTGGTCCTGGTACGCCGAGATCTTCACCGACCCCGGCTGGCGCGGCGCGCTGCTGGCCTCCATCACCCTGGCCGCCTGCTCGGCCGCGCTGGCCACCGCGATCGCTGCGCCGCTGGCCTGGTTCCTGTGGCGCCGCCATGCGCCCTGGGCCGGCGTCTTCCGCCTGCTGGGCGTGGCGCCCTTCGTGCTGCCGCCGGTGATCACGGCTCTGGGCCTGCTGAGCTTCTGGGTCGCAACGGGCGGCTACGGCCAGCCCTGGACCGCGGTGATCAGCCATGCGATCTTCTTCGTCACGCTGCCGCTGGTGACGCTGACCCTGGGCCTGGAGTCGATCGACCGCTCCCTGCTCGACGCCGCCTCGACCATGGGCGCCGACGAGCGCAGCGTGCTGCGCACCGTGGTGCTGCCGCTGATCCTGCCCAACCTGGTCTGCGGCTACGCGTTCGCCTTCGTGCTCTCGCTCAACGAGTACATCGTGGCCTACATGACCGTGGGCTTCACGCTCGAGACCCTGCCGATCAAGATCTTCAACGCCCTGCGCTACGGCTACACACCGACCATGGCCTCGGTCTCGGTGCTCTTCGTCGCGGTCTCGGCCCTGGTGTTCAGCCTGGTCGCGCGCCTGGGCGACCTGCCGCGCCTGCTCGGCGCCCTGCCCGCTGACGAGCACTGATCCCCCCGTTCCCCTTCACAAGCAACCAAGGAAAGCTCCAGATGACCGTCATCCGCCACGAAAAAGGCCCGCGCATGAGCCAGGCCGTGATCCACAACCGCACCGTCCACCTGGCCGGCCAGGTCGGCCATGGCGCCAGCACGGCCGAGCAGACGCGCGACATGCTGGCCCAGGTCGAGCGCCTGCTCGCGCTGTCGGACAGCGGCAAGTCGCTGATCCTCTCGGCCCAGATCTGGCTGGCGGACATGAAGGACTTCGCCGAAATGAACGCGGTCTGGGACGCCTGGATAGACCCCGAGCATCCGCCTGCGCGCGCCTGCGGCGAGCTCAGGCTGGCCTCGCCCGAGTACCGCGTCGAGGCGCTGATCGTGGCTGCGCAGCGCGGCTGACGGCCCGCCTCAAGCGAAGGCGGCCGGCACCTCGCGCGTGCGCGCGCTGGCCTGCTCCCAGCTCGGCGGCACGCAGCCGCGCTGCATCACGCACAGGCTGGCGCTGGCCAGGGCATGGGCCAGCAGGGCGCGGCAGCGTGCCTCGTCGAGCGTGGCCAGTGCCTGCGCCGGCGCCTGGCCGGCCTCGTCCGCGCCGCGCAGCAGGGCCGTCAGCAGGCCCGCCAGGAAGCAGTCGCCCGCGCCCACCGTGTCCACCACGGCCACCGGCTGGGATTCGCGCGCACGCAGCCAGTGGGTGCCGCCGGCGTCGCGCCGCAGCAGGGCGGCGCCCTGCGCGCCCAGGGTCAGCGCCATCAGCCGCGCCGGCGTCTGCGCCAGCAGGTTCAGCGCCCTGGCCTCGGCGCTCTCGCCCGGCAGGTCCAGCACCTCGAGGTCCTCGTCGCTGGCCTTCACCAGGTCGGCGTACTGCAGCGCCGCCATCACGTTGCGCCGGTAGGCCGGCAGGTCGCGCATCACCGAGGGGCGCAGGTTGGCGTCCACCACCACCAGGCGGCCGTCCGCGCGCTGGGCCGCCAGCCAGGGCAGGTATTTGTCGGCGTCCTCGGCCGCCAGGGCCAGGGCGCCGGTGCAGACCATCTGCAGGCCCGGCGCGCGGGCGCAGGCCTGCACCAGGCCGGCGGCGCTTACGGCGCGGTCGGCCACCAGCTCACGGTAGAAGGCGTAATCGGGATGGCCGGCCTCGGTCAGCCCGACCACCGCGAGCGAGCTCACCTCGCTCACCGGCTCGGCGCGCGCCAGCAGCACGCCGTCGGCGACCAAGCCGCGCGCCAGCTGGCGCCCGAAGCGGTCGCCCGAGAGCGGGTTCAGGTACAACGTGGCCATGCCCTGGCGCGACAGCGCGCGCGTGAGGTTGTAGACCGCCCCGCCCAGGCAGGGGTCGAGCCGGCCATCGGCCTGCAGCACAAGGTCGATCAGCGCCTCGCCAGCGGTGGCGACGCGGGCCTGGAATTGAGCTTGTTCAGGGTTTTCCATAACTAAAACAACTTGATTTATTAATCTATCAGCAACTATAGTCCCATCACGCCGGAACGTAAACCGCCGCAGCCCCGGGATTTCCCGGAGCCGGAGCCGGCGCAGTGCCCACCTTCGAGGAGACCGCCAGATGAAGAAATCCCTTGCCCCCCAGCTGATCCTGTCCACCCTGGCCCTGGCCGCCTCGGCCAGCTTCGCCGCCGGCGAGCCGGTGATCGGCCTGATCACCAAGACCGAGACC
>NZ_SCMM01000004.1:0-118697 GCF_005503345.1 Ramlibacter sp. 2FC | reverse complement strand
CAGTGACGAAGTCTGCGACCCGCCCCATGAGCACCCGGGCACAGGGTCGGCAAGGCCGAAGGTGGGGGCTGGCCCCCTGCTGGAGGCGGCGCTGACAAGACAGAACCTGCTGCGGGCGTGGAAACGGGTCAAGGCCAACAAGGGCGCAGCCGGGGTGGACGGGCTCGACCTCGAGCAGACTGCCCGCGCGCTGCAAACGAGCTGGCCCGACATCCGCCAAGCGCTGCTGACAGGGCACTACCGGCCCAGTCCGGTACGCAAGGTGATGATTCCCAAGCCCGACGGGAGCCAGCGTGAGCTGGGTATCCCGACGGTGGTGGATCGGCTGATCCAGCAGGCGCTGCTGCAGGTGCTGCAGCCCGTCATCGACCCCACCTTCAGCGACCACAGCCACGGGTTCCGCCCGGGGCGGCGGGCGCACGACGCGGTCAAGGCTGCGCGGGCGTACGCACAAGCGGGCAAGCGCGTGGTGGTGGACGTGGACCTGGCCAAGTTCTTTGACCGGGTCAACCACGACATCCTGATCGACAGGTTCAAGAGGCGCATCGATGATGCCGGAGTGATCCGGCTGATCCGGGCGTACCTGAACGCCGGGATCATGGATGGCGGGGTGGTGGTGGATCGGCACCTGGGCACGCCCCAGGGCGGGCCGCTGAGCCCGTTGCTGGCCAACGTGCTGCTGGACGAGGTGGACAAGGCGTTGGAGGCGCGGGGCCACAGCTTCGCGCGCTACGCCGATGACTGCAACGTCTACGTGGGCAGCATCAAGGCCGGGCAACGGGTGATGGCCTACCTCAGGCGGCTGTACGGTGACTTGAAGCTTCAGATCAATGAGGCCAAAAGCGCGGTGGGCAGCGCCTTCGGGCGCAAGTTCCTGGGGTATGGGCTGTGGGTGGCCAGGGGCCGGGAGGTGAAATGTGCGGTGGCCAAGAAGGCGCTGGACAACTTCAGGGCCCGAGTCCGGCAACTCACGCGGCGCTCAGGTGGACGCAGCATGGAGCAAGTGGTGGAGAAGCTGCGGCCGTACCTGCTGGGCTGGAAGGCGTACTTCGGGTTGGCGCAAACGCCCCGCATCTGGCGAGAGCTGGATGAGTGGGTGCGTCACCGACTGAGGGCGATCCAGCTCAAGCAGTGGACGCGGCCGAAGACGATCTACCGCGAGCTCATGGCGCTGGGGGCCACGCAGGATGTGGCGCTGCAAGTGGCGGGGAATTCCTGGCGCTGGTGGCGTAACAGCTGCGGGGCCATCAACAGCGTGCTGACCATTGCATACTTCGACCGTCTGGGAGTGCCAAGGCTGTCATGACCTCAAGCTCTCGAACCGCCCGGTGCGGACCCGCATGCCGGGTGGTGTGGCAGGGGTGCCTCCGATCATGGAGGCCCCCTATGCCGATACCGGGGCTTGGTCCTTGAAGTCCCAGGGCACGTGGCTACACGCCCAGCCACCTGAACACCCGCGCAAGCTTGCGGCGCAGCGAACCTTCGTTGCTCAGCCGCCGCTGCTGCAATTCGCTGCGCAGCTGCCGTAACTGCTTGGTCGACAGGAAGCCATCGTTGCGCTCCTCGTTGCCGTCGCCCGTGCGGCGCTTGCCGCTGCGCCTCGACCCGTATTGGACAATGTGATCCAGTGTGTTCTTCATGACTCTTCCCTGTCCCTGCTGCCAAGCGGGGTGCGGACAGGGGGCGAACCTTAGCCCGCCCTGGCGCCCCAGGCCATCCCGCGAATGGGTGAACGCTTATGTGTTACCTGGTGGCGTTCAGGTGATGTCTATGTTGTGCACGGCAAACTGGCCGCGGCGCCGGTCCTCAAAGAAATGCTCCAGGGTTTCCTTGACGGTGCGGAAGGCGATGTCGTCCCAGGGGATCTCGTCCTCGTCGAACAGGCGCGCCTCAAGCGTCTCGTGCCCGGGATTGAACTGCGCGCTGAGCAGACGGGCGCGGTAGAACAGGTGCACCTGGCCCACGCGCGGCACGCTCATCACCGTGAACAGAGACTCCATCTCGAAGCTGGCGCCGGCCTCTTCCTCGGTCTCCCGCGCGGCGCCTTCGCGCGTGGTTTCGCCGAGCTCCATGAAACCGGCAGGTAGGGTCCACTTGCCCCAGCGCGGCTCGATGTTGCGCTTGCACAGCAGGACCCGGTCGCCCAGATAGGGCAGGGTGCCGACCACGTTGAGCGGGTTTTCGTAATGGATGGTCTGACAGCGGGTGCAGATGGCGCGCTCTTTGGTGTCCCCGTCGTCAGGGACGCGGTAGGTGACGGCGGTGCCGCAGTTGCGGCAGTGCTTGATCGGGGTGCGGAGCATGCCCGTCAGTGTAATTTGAAAAGAAAAAGGGGCGCCTTGCGGAGCCCCCTGGCGCTGCGGCCTTGCGGCCTGCTGGCGGTTCAGCCCTTCTTCTTGGCGGCTGGTGCGGCCGGTGCGGCGGGCGCCGCGACCTTGCCGTGTTTCTCGATCAGGGCCTTGGCGGTCTCCAGCAGCTTCTTGCCGTCGAAGCCCTTCTTGTTCATGTCCTCGGCCCAGTCGACCTCGATGGCACGTGCCTTTCGGCGGAACTCCTGGGCCTCGGCCGGGCTCACGGTGAAGATGCTGTTGCCGCGGTCGCTGGCCGCCTTGCGGCCCTGCACGTCGTTGCCCTGCTGCACCTTGCCCAGCCAGGCCGAGGTGGCCAGGCCGGAATTGTTGTCGATGACCTTCTTGAGGTCGGGCGGCAGGGCGTTGTACTTGGCCTTGTTCATGGCCATCACGAAGGTCGTGGTGTAGAGGCTGCCACCCGCCGGGTCGAACTCGGCGTGGTACTTGGTGAGCTCGTGCACCTTGACCGAAGGCACCACCTCCCAGGGGATCACGCAGCCGTTGATCGTGCCCTTGCTCAGCGAGTCGGGGATGCTGGGCAGCGGCATGCCGACCGGCGTGGCGCCCAGGGCGGCCAGCAGCTTGGTGACTTGGCGCGTGGGCGCGCGCAGCTTCAGGCCTTTGAGGTCTGCCACCGACTTGACGGCCTTGTCGGCCGTGTGGATGACGCCGGGGCCATGGACCTGCAGCGCCAAGACCTGCACGTCCTTGAACTCGTCGGGCGCCATGGTCTGCACGTATTCCCAGTAGGCCTTGGAGGTGGCCTCGGCATTGTTCATCATGAACGGCAGCTCGAAGACTTCCACGCGCGGGAAGCGGCCGGCCGTGTTGCCGGGCAGGGTCCAGACCACGTCGACCACGCCGTCCTTGACCTGGTCGTACAGCTGCACCGGCGTGCCCCCGAGCTGCATGGCCGGGTAGGCCTCGAACTTGATGCGGCCGCCCGACTCCTTCTCGACCTTGGCCATCCAGGGTTTGTGCATGTCCAGCCAGACGTTGGACATCGGCGCCATGAAGGTGTGGAACTTCAGGGTCACGGCTTGCTGGGCCAGGCCGGCCAGGGCGGGGGCGCCCAGCGCGACGGCGGCGGAACTCTTGAGCAGGGTGCGACGTTGGATCATGGGGGTCTCCTGAAAAAAGCCTATTGGGTTAACGCGATGGAGGGTGGGGCGGTGTTGGGTGCAAACCCTAGCCCACGAACTGGACCAGCCAGAGCGGGATGATGGGGAAGAACAGCAGCAGCAGCGTGCGGATCACGTCGCTGGCCAGGAAGGGCATGACGCCGCGGTAGCTCTCGGCGATGGGCACGTCCTTGGCCATGCTGTTGACGACGTAGACGTTCAGCCCGACCGGCGGCGCCACCAGGCCGAAGCCCACGGTCATCAGCACCATGATGCCGAACCACAGCGCCACCAAGTCCTTGGGCATGCCGAAGTCCAGGCCCATGACCATGGGGAAGAAGATCGGGATGGTCAGCAGCAGCATGGACATCTCGTCCATCACCGCGCCCAGGATCACGTAGAACACCAGGATGGCGGCGACCACGGCGTAGGGTGACAGACCCCAGCTGCCGACCGTGGCGGCGAGCTGATTGGGCACCTGCGTCATGGCCAACGCCGCGTTCATCAGGTCGGCGCCCACGAAGATCAGGAAGATCATGGCCGAGCTGGCGGCCGTGCCGAGGAAGCATTCCTTGAACTTGCCCAGCGTCATCTCGCGCTTGAGCAGGGCCGTGACCAGCGTCGAGGCTGCACCCACGGCCGCACCTTCGGTCGGCGTGAAGAAGCCGCCGTAGATGCCGCCGAAGACCAGCACGAAGATCACGACGATGGGCAGCACGCCCATCAGGGTGGCCAGCGTCATGGGCTCGCGGTCCTCGTCCACCTCGGGCGCATGGCCGGGCACCAGGCGCACGAACAGGGCGACCGCGGTGAGGTAGCCGACCAGGGCGATCAGGCCGGGCACCACGGCTGCGGCGAACAGCTTGGTGATGTTCTGCTCGGTCAGGATGGCGTAGATCACCAGCACCACCGAGGGCGGCAGCTGGATGCCCAGCGTGCCGCCGGCGGCCAGGGTGCCGGTGGCCAGGCGGCCCGAATAGCCGTGTCGCTTCATCTCGGGCAGGGCCACGCCGGTGATGGTCGCGGCCGTGGCCACCGAGGAGCCGCTGATGGCGCCGAAGGCCGCGCAGGCCAGCAGCGAGGCCATGGCCAAGCCGCCCTTGAAGCGGCCCATGACGCTGGCGGCGAAGGAGAACAGCGACTTGCTGATGCCGCCCTGGGTGGCGAAGTTGCCCATCAGGATGAACAGCGGGATCACCGACAGGTCGTAGCCGGCGAAACGGGCGAAAGCCTGCGAGTTCAGGAAGCTGGCGAACGGTGCCCATCCGGTCTGGGTGACGTAGCCGATGGCGCCCGCGCAGAACATGCTGATGGCGATCGGCACCCGGATCGCCATGAAGAACAGCATGCTGCCGAAGATGAGGATGGTCAGCTGGATGGGCGTCATGCTTGGCTCTCCGAGGCCTGGTCAAAGCCGAACAGCGCCTGGTGCAGGCCGATCAGGCAGGTCAATGCGAAAGGCGGCACCATGGCCGCGTAGACCACCCATTCCGGAAAGCCCATGATCTGGGTCTCCGAATGGGCCTCGTAGACGTTGAGGCCGCCCAGCGTGGTGCGCCAGGCCAGCAGCGCGAACACCAGGGACAGGATCAGTGCGCCCAGGCGGTCGAGCTGGCCGTTGGCGGTATCGCTGAGCCTGGCCGTGAAGAAGTCCACGATGATGTTGCCCTGACGGACCTGGCACAGCGGCATGAACAGGGCGATGGCGGCGCCGGCGGCCACGGCGGTCAACTCGAACGCGCCGGCCATGGAGTCGCCCGTGGTGTTGCGGGCGATCAGGTTGCCGCAGGTCAGCAGGGTGATGCCCGTCAGCAGCACCCCGGCCAGGATGGCGCAGAGCTTGGCCAATGATTCCAGTAATCGCAAAGTAGTCTCCTGTTTAACCATGCGTAACGCATTTACCAATAGGATATTATAGGTGGAACTATTCTGCATGTCGCTTGGCGGCGACAGCCATCGCGCGGCTGCGTCGCGGCGCGGCAGGCAGAGGGGTTCAGGCTGACTCGATGCCCAGTCTCAGCGAGCCCAGTCCGGCGACGCCGCCTTCCAGCAGGTCGCCCGGCTGAACGGCCGCCACGCCTTCGGGGGTGCCGGTGAAGATCAGGTCGCCCGGTTGGAGCTCCCAGGCGGCAGACAGGTGCTCGATGGTTTCGGCGATGTTCCAGATCAGCTTGGAGACATGGCTGCGCTGGCGGTCCTGGCCATTGACCTGCAGGTGGATCTCGGCCTGGTCAACGTCGCCGGCCTCGCCCGCGGGCGTGATCGGGCCGATCGGCGCCGAATGGTCGAAGGCCTTGCCTATGCACCAGGGCCGGCCCTGCTTCTTCATGTCGTTCTGCAGGTCGCGCCGCGTCATGTCCAGGCCCACGGCATAGCCGTAGATATGCTGTTGCGCGTCGGCGGCCTTGATGTTGCGTCCGCCCTTGCCGATGGCGACCACGAGTTCGATCTCGTGGTGCAGGTTGTGCGTGAGGCTGGGGTAGGGGATGCGTCCGGTGCTGCCGGCCTCGATCGCGACGATGGCGTCGGCCGGCTTGAGGAAGAAGAACGGCGGCTCGCGTCCCGTGAAGCCCATTTCCTTGGCGTGCTCTTCGTAATTGCGGCCCACGCAGTAGATGCGGTGCACCGGGAACCGTTCGCTCTTGCCGGTCACGGGCACGCAGACGATGGCAGGCGGGGAAACAACGTAGCTCATGGAGGCCTTTCTTATGGGGTATGGCGGATTCCTCGGGGGGCCGGGTTGCGGGCAGTGTGCCACGTGGGCGTGACAGGGCCAAGTTTTCCGAATGTCGTAAGTGTGCATATTAAAATGGGGATTGGCATTGGGGGTTCCCCCAGGTCGATGCGGGTCGGCGCAGGACCGCTCGGCGGCAATCGCTACACTCGCCGCCATCATGTCCAAGAGCTTCGATTTCGAGCATGCGCCGGGCCACCTGATCCGGCGCGCGCAGCAACTGGCCGTCGCCGTCTTCATGGAGGAGACGGCGGACTACGACGTCACGCCCGTGCAGTTCGCCATCCTCAACGCCTTGATGGACACGCCGGGCGTGGACCAGGTGACGCTGGCGGGCCGCGTGGCCTTCGATGCGGCGACCTCGGGCTCGGTGATCGGCCGACTGGAGGCCAAGGGCTGGGTGCGGCGGGAGGCCGACACGCAGGACAAGCGCCGCAAGCTGCTGTGGCTCACGCCGGAAGGCGAGCAGGCGGCCCTGCAGATGAAGCGTGCAGTGATCAAGGTGCAGGGCCGAATCCTGAGCCCGCTCGAAGCGGCCGAGCGCGAGCAACTGTTGGCCCTGCTGCACAAGCTGGTGCTGGGACACGAGGCGTCGAGGCAGGCCTGAAGCCTGAGCGCCAGCGGGTTGTTTGACGTAACTCACAATTTGTTGCGACTGCAGGCCAGGCCATCGGAAGCCTGGCGAATTTCACGCGTAAAGTTGTTCCCCCATCAACAACAAGGCAGGACGCAACATGAGCAAGCTTCTTACCCGGAGTCGTACCGCGGTACTCTCCTTGAGCGCGCTGGCGCTGCTCGTCAGCGGCTGCGCCAACATGACCGAGACCCAGCGTGACACCGCCATCGGTGCCGGCATCGGCGCCCTGGCCGGCGCCGTGATCGGCAAGGACACCAAGGGCGCGGCCATAGGTGCAGGCGTGGGCGCGCTGGGTGGCTATGTCTGGTCCAAGCACATGCAGGAGAAGAAGGCCGCGATGGAAAAGGCCACGGCCGGCACCGGCGTGAGCGTGAGCCAGACCGCCGACAACCAGCTCAAGCTCAACATTCCCAGCGACATCTCGTTCGATACCGGCCGCTCCAACATCAAGCCCAATCTGCAGCCCATCCTCAACCAGTTCGCCCAGGGCCTGAGCAGCCAGCCGAACACCGAGATCCGCATCGTCGGCCACACCGACAGCACCGGCTCGGACGCGATCAACAACCCGCTGTCGGTGGACCGCGCCAACAGCGCGCGCGACTACCTGATGGCGCGCGGCGTCGACGGCCGCCGCATCATGACCGAGGGCCGCGGCTCGCGCGAACCGATGGCCGACAACGGCACCGACGCCGGCCGCGCGCGCAACCGCCGCATCGAGATCTTCCTGGCCGAGCGCGCCGTGGCGCAGCAGTGACCCGCTGACGGTCCATCAAAGCACGAAGGGGGCCGCTGGCCCCCTTCGTCGTTCGATGGCCTGCGTTCAGGCCGTCTTGGTCACGAGCTCGAAGTGCTCCACGGCCGGCGGCGCGGCGAAGAACGGCCCGATGATGGCGCGCCACTCGGTGAACAGCGGCGACTGGCGGAAGCCCACCGTGTGGTCCTCCAGTGTGGCCCAGAAGATCTGCAGCATATAGCGCTCGGGCGACTCGATGCCCCGGTTGACCTTGGCGCCCTGGAAGCCCTGGGCGCGCGAGGCCACCGTGGCCAGTGCATGCTGGATGGCCTGCTCGAAGGCGGCCTGCTGGCCGGGCTGGATGCGGATGTCGGCGATCTCGAGAATCATGGTGGTGGGGCCTGATGTGGTCGTGTTGCGAAGCGGCCGAGTCTACCGTCAGAGCCGAGCGGCATCGCTCGCACCCGGGCCGGACTGACCGGGCCGGAATCGGCCCATACGGGTATATCCTTGCAGGCCATGAAGCTCTACAACTACTTTCGCTCCTCTGCCTCGTTCCGCGTGCGCATCGCGCTGAAGCTCAAGGGCCTGCCTTACGACTACCTGCCTGTGCACCTGGCCAAGGGCGAGCACAAGCAGCAGGCCTACGCCGCGCTGTCGGCCGAGCAGCTGGTGCCGATGCTGGAGACCGACGACGGCCAGCGCCTGTCGCAATCCATGGCCATCATCGAGTACCTCGACGAGACGTACCCTGAGCCGGCGCTGCTGCCCGCGGACGCGCTGGGCCGTGCCCGCGTGCGTGCGCTGGCGCAGGCTATCGCCTGCGAGATCCATCCGCTGAACAACCTGCGCGTGCTCAAGTACCTGGTGCGGGAGATGGGCGTGAGCGACGAGGCCAAGAACACCTGGTACCGCCACTGGGTGCGCACCGGGCTGGAGGCCTTCGAGCGGCAGCTGGCCGGCCTGCCCGCCGCCACCTACTGCTACGGCGAGACGCCCACGCTGGCCGACTGCTGCCTGGTGCCGCAGATCTTCAACGGCCAGCGTTTCGACGTGAACTTCGACGGCCTGCCGCGCACCATGGGCGCGTTCGAGGCCTGCATGAAACTCGATGCGTTTGAGCAGGCCCAGCCTTCGGCCTGCCCCGACAACGAAGCCTGAGGCGCTGGTCTTCGTGGGCTTGCACCCCGACTGGATCGTGCCCGACTGGCCCGTGCCGGCGCGCGTGCACGCCGTTTGCACCACGCGTGCGGGCGGCGTGTCCAGGCCGCCCTACGACAGCCTGAACCTGGGCGACCATGTGCGGGACGAGCCGCAGGCGGTGGACGCCAACCGCCGGATCCTGCGTGAGGCGACCGGGGTTCGGCCGGTGTTCCTGCGCCAGGTCCATGGCAGCGGCGTGGCCATGCTCGATCCGGCCATGCCCGACGGCGTGGAGGCCGACGCCAGCGTCAGCAGCGAGCCCGGCCTGGCCTGCGCCATCCTGGTCGCGGACTGCCTGCCGGTGCTGCTGTCCGACGCGCGCGGCAGCGTCGTCGCCGCCGCCCATGCGGGCTGGCGCGGGCTGGCTGGAACGGGTGGGAGAGGGGTGCTCGAGGCGGTGTTCGAGCGCTTTGCGGCCCAGGTTGAGGCGCTGCATGGGGCGCAGGCCAGGGCCGCTCTGGCTTCGCAGTCGCTGGCCTGGCTCGGTCCCTGCATCGGGCCACGTGCCTTCGAGGTGGGGGCCGAGGTGCGCGAGGTCTTCTGCGCCGGCGATGCGGCCGCAGCGCAGCATTTCCTGCCCAGCGGGGCAGGCAAGTACCTGGCCGACCTCGCGGGGCTGGCGCGCCAGCGCCTGCGCGCCTTGGGCATCACGCGCGTCCATGGCAACGACGGCAGCGCCGCCTGGTGCACGGTCAGCCAGCCCTCACGGTTTTTCTCGTTCCGGCGCGACCAGGCCGCGCTCGGCGGCAGCGGCCGGCTGGCCGCCTGCGTCTGGCTCGCCTGAGCCGGGCGTCACATCGGTCGGGGTGGCCGCCGCTTCCCGCGCCCGCAGCGCCTTGCGTCTGGCCGGCGTTCCCATGATGTACAGCACCAGGGCCAGCGGTCCGACGCCGTAGAGCAGGAAGGTGATGACTGCACCGAGCAGGGTGCCATCGGGGTGGCTGGCTTCGGCCACGCTCATCATCAGGGCGACATAGAGCCAGGCAATGGCGACGAGGTACATGTTGAGTTTGTACCTTGGTTTATGACAAGAAAGTCAAATTCCGGTGACAGAAACCTGACATACTCGCCCTATTATCTAAGCACGATTCAGGATCGCAAGGAGGAGAAGGCGTGAATCAAGCCTCATCGGAATACTGGAGCCGTGCCGCTCAGGAATTGCAACAGAACCTGGCCGGCAACTGGGCACAGGCCCTGCAGTCCTTCCAGCACATGGACCTGGGCGGGGTGGTGCCGGGCAAGCTCAACTTGCCTCAGCTGAGCTTCTCGCCCGATCGGCTGGCCGAGGTGCGCAGGCGCTACCTCGAGGAGGCGGCCGAACTGTGGAACCAGGGTCTCCAATCTCCTCCCAAGGTCAGCGACAAGCGCTTTGCCGCCGAGGCCTGGGCCAGCAACCCCATGGCCGCCTACTCGGCCGCGACCTACCTGCTCAACGCCCGGACCCTGATGGGCCTGGCGGAGGCCGTCGAGACCGACGCCAAGACCAAGAAGCGGATCCGCTTCGCGGTCGAGCAGTGGATGGCCGCCGCCGCGCCCAGCAACTTCCTGGCCCTCAATGCCGACGCGCAGAAGAAAGCCGTGGACAGCCACGGCGAGAGCATCGCCAAGGGGCTGCAGAACCTGCTGCACGACATCCGCCAAGGCCATGTCTCGATGACCGACGAAAGCCTGTTCGAGGTCGGCAAGAACGTGGCCACGACCGAGGGCGCGATCGTGTTCGAGAACGAGCTGTTCCAGCTCATCGAATACAAGCCGCTCACGGACAAGGTCTACGAGCGTCCGCTGCTGCTGGTGCCGCCTTGCATCAACAAGTTCTACATCCTCGACCTGCAGCCGGGCAATTCGCTGATCCGTTACGCCGTGGCGCAGGGGCACCGCACCTTCGTGGTCAGCTGGCGCAACCCGGACCGCTCGCTCGCGACCAAGACCTGGGACGACTACATCGAGGACGCGGCCATCCGGGCCATCCATCTGGTGCAGGAGATCTCGGGCGCGCCGCAGATCAACACGCTGGGCTTCTGCGTGGGCGGAACCATCCTGGGCACGGCGCTCGCCGTGCTGGCCGCGCGCGGCGAGAAGGCGGTGGCCTCGGCGACCTTCCTGACCACCTTCCTGGATTTCTCCGACACCGGCATCCTCGACGTCTTCATCGACGAGGCCTTCGTCAAGTACCGGGAGATGGAGCTGGGCCAGGGCGGCCTGCTCAAGGGCCAGGACCTTGCCTGCACCTTCAGCTTCCTGCGGCCGAACGACCTGGTGTGGAACTACGTGGTCGGCAACTACCTCAAGGGCGAGACCCCGCCGCCGTTCGACCTGCTGTACTGGAACAGCGACGCCACCAACCTGCCTGGACCGTTCTACGCCTGGTACCTGCGCAACACCTACCTCGAGAACAACCTCGTCAAGCCCGGCAAGGTCACGGTGTGCGGCCAGAAGATCGACCTGGGCCAGGTCGACCTGCCGGTCTACCTCTACGGCTCGCGCGAGGACCACATCGTCCCGATAGGTGGCGCCTACGCCTCGACCCAGGTCCTGCCCGGACCCAAGCGCTTCGTCATGGGGGCGTCCGGCCACATCGCCGGCGTGATCAACCCGCCTGCCGCGAACAAGCGCAGCCACTGGATCCGAGAGGATGGCCAGCTCCCGTCGAGCGTCGACGACTGGGTCGCCGGTGCCGAGGAGCTGCCGGGCAGTTGGTGGACCGACTGGTCGGACTGGCTGCGCGGCCAAGCTGGCAAGCAAATTGCTGTACCCAAGACCTATGGCAAGAAGGGCAAGTACCAGGCCATCGAGCCCGCGCCCGGCCGCTACGTCAAGGCCCGGGCCTGAGCCACCGTTTTCTCCCCCTGTTTTCTTCTCTTCTCTAGTACCAGGAGACCTTTCAAATGGAAGACATCGTCATCGTTTCGGCTGCCCGCACCGGAGTGGGCAAGTTCGGCGGATCCCTCGCCAAGACGCCCGCCACGGAGCTGGGCGGCATCGTGATCAAGGAGGCCATCGCGCGGGCCGGCCTACAGGCCGACCAGATCGGCGAGGTCATCATGGGCCAGGTGCTCGCGGCCGGTGCCGGCCAGAACCCGGCGCGCCAGGCCATGATGAAGGCCGGCGTGGCCAAGGAAACCCCGGCGCTGACCATCAACGCCGTGTGCGGCTCGGGCCTGAAGGCCGTGATGCTGGCGGCGCAGGCCGTGGCCTGGGGCGACAGCGAGATCGTGGTGGCCGGCGGCCAGGAAAACATGAGCGCATCGCCCCACGTGCTGCTGAACTCGCGCGACGGCCAGCGCATGGGCGACTGGAAGATGGTCGACTCGATGATCGTCGACGGCCTGTGGGACGTCTACAACCAGTACCACATGGGCATCACCGCCGAGAACGTGGCCAAGCAGTACGGCATCAGCCGCGACATGCAGGACGCCCTGGCCCTGGCCAGCCAGCAGAAGGCCGTCGCCGCGCTGGAGGCCGGCCGCTTCAAGGACGAGATCGTCACCGTCTCGCTGGCCCAGAAGAAGGGCGATCCCATCCTGTTCAACACCGACGAGTTCATCAACAAGAAGACCAGCGCCGAAGCCCTGGCCGGCCTGCGCCCGGCCTTCGACAAGGCCGGCTCGGTGACGGCCGGCAATGCCTCGGGCATCAACGACGGCGCCGCCGCGGTGGTCGTGATGACGGCCAAGAAGGCCGCCGCGCTGGGCCTCAAGCCGCTGGCGCGCATCGTCGCCTTCGGCACCAGCGGCCTGGACCCCGCCACCATGGGCATGGGCCCGGTGCCGGCCTCGCGCAAGGCCCTGCAGCGCGCCGGCTGGAAGGCGTCCGACGTCGACCTGTTCGAGCTCAACGAGGCCTTCGCGGCCCAGGCCTGCGCGGTCAACAAGGAGCTGGACATCGATCCGGCCAAGGTCAACGTGAATGGCGGCGCCATTGCCATCGGGCACCCGATTGGTGCATCTGGCTGCCGCATCCTGGTCACGCTGCTGCATGAAATGCAGCGGCGCGATGCCAAGAAGGGCCTGGCGGCGCTGTGCATCGGCGGCGGCATGGGGGTTTCCCTGGCCGTGGAGCGCTGATTCAGCGCAATAGACTGCTTCTGAGCCCGGATGGTCGGGTTCTTGAGCTATCGTGTTTGTAGCAAGACGAGGAGAGCGATATGAGCCAGAAAGTAGCGTACGTGACCGGCGGCATGGGGGGCATTGGCACCGCGATCTGCCAGCGCCTGCACAAGGACGGCTTCAAGGTGATCGCGGGCTGCGGCCCGACGCGCGACCACGCCAAGTGGCTGGACGAGCAGAAGGCCCTGGGCTTCACTTTCTACGTCAGCGTGGGCAACGTGGCCGACTGGAATTCCACGGTCGACGCCTTCGCCAAGGCCAAGGCCGAGCATGGCAGCATCGACGTGCTGGTGAACAACGCCGGCATCACCAAGGATCGCATGTTCCTCAAGATGAGCCGCGAAGACTGGGATGCGGTGATCGACACCAACCTGAACTCCATGTTCAACGTCACCAAGCAGGTGGTCGGCGACATGGTCGAAAAGGGCTGGGGCCGCATCGTCAACATCTCGTCGGTCAACGGCGAGAAGGGCCAGGCGGGTCAGACCAACTACTCGGCCGCCAAGGCCGGCATGCACGGTTTCACCATGGCCCTGGCGCAGGAACTGGCGAACAAGGGTGTGACCGTGAACACCGTGAGCCCGGGCTACATCGGCACCGACATGGTCAAGGCCATTCGCGAGGACGTGCTCGACAAGATCGTCGCCACCATCCCGGTCAAGCGCCTGGGCGAGCCGGGTGAGATCGCCTCCATCATCGCCTGGCTGGCATCGGAGGACGGCGGCTACTCCACGGGCGCCGACTTCTCGGTCAACGGCGGCCTGCACATGGGCTGAGCGGCGCCGGACCGGCCGCATCAAAACCCGCTTCGGCGGGTTTTTTTCGTTCCGGGGCGGGGAAAAGCGGGACTGGCGCCGGGCATGTCGCCTGGGCGCATTCGCCCCGGGGGCATGACGGCGACCGGCCGCGGCGCGCCGGCGGGCCTGGGATAATCGGGGCGATGCATTCCCAGATGTCCGTGCCCGCCAGCCGCTGGAGACTTTCCGTCGCCCCGATGATGGATTGGACCGACAGGCACTGCCGCCACCTGCACCGCCTGCTCAGCCGCCACACCTTGCTCTACACCGAGATGGTGACCACGGGCGCCCTGATCCATGGCGACGTGGACCGCCACCTGCGCTACGCCCACGAGGAGCACCCCGTGGCCCTGCAGCTCGGCGGCAGCGAGCCGGCAGACTTGGCGCATTGCGCCCGGCTGGGCGAAGCCTGGGGCTACGACGAGATCAACCTCAACTGCGGCTGCCCCAGCGAGCGCGTGCAGCGCGGCGCCTTCGGCGCCTGCCTGATGGCCGAGCCGCAACTCGTGGCCGATGGGGTCAAGGCCATGCTGGACGTGGTCGACCTGCCGGTCACCGTGAAGCATCGCATCGGCATCGACAAGGCCGAGAGCTACGGTTTCGTGCGCGACTTCGTCGGCCAGGTCAGCGAGGCCGGCTGCCGGGTCTTCATCGTGCACGCGCGCAACGCTTGGCTGCAGGGGCTCTCGCCCAAGGAGAACCGCGAAATTCCGCCGCTGCGCTACGAGCTGGCCTACCGGCTCAAGCAGGACTTCCCCGGCCTGGTGGTCTGCGTGAACGGCGGCATCACGCGTGACGATCAGATCGACCAGCACCTGGGCCAGGTCGATGGCGTGATGGTCGGGCGCGAGGCCTACCACAACCCCTGGCTGCTGGCCGGCTGGGACCGGCGCTTTCACGGCGCCGCCGCCTCGGACCTCTCGCGCGAGGCCGTGGAGGAGCAGATGGTTGCCTACATGGAGCGCGAGGCGGTCCAGCACGGCACGCCCTGGCAGGCCATCGCTCGCCACATGCTGGGCCTGCGCAGCGGCCTGCCGGGCGCGCGCCGCTGGCGCCAGGTCTGGAGCGACCACCGCCTCAAGGCCCTGGCGCCGCGCGAGGTCATGGCGCTGGCGCACGAGGGCTTGCGCCTAGCGGCCTGAGGGCCGTCGCCACCGGAACTTTCCCTAGGGCCGGCGCTCTTATCCGGCAGACTCGATGTAGACATGCGAGTCTGGTATGCGGTAAGCTGAGTCCAGACACCACTCTGTGTTGTGCGATCCTCTCCTCAGATCGCTGCGTACAAAGGAGGTTTTATGGATGTCGTCAGCAATTTCCTCACGCGTTACGAGCAGACGCGCGAAGAAGAACTCTCCATCGAGGAATACCTCGAAGCCTGTCGGCGCGATCCGCTGATCTACGCAACGGCGGCCGAGCGCATGCTGGCCGCGATCGGCGAGCCCAAGCTGCTCGACACCCGGCACGACCAGCGCCTGTCGCGCATCTTCGGCAACAAGGTCATCAAGATCTATCCGGCCTTCCAGGACTTCTACGGCCTGGAGGACCCGATCGAGCAGGTCGTCTCCTATTTCCGCCATGCGGCCCAGGGCCTGGAGGAGAAGAAGCAGATCCTCTACCTGCTGGGGCCGGTGGGCGGCGGCAAGTCCTCGATCGCCGAGCGGCTCAAGCAGCTGATGGAGCATGTGCCGTTCTACGCGCTCAAGGGCTCGCCGGTCAACGAGTCGCCGCTGGGCCTGTTCAATAACGCCGAAGACGCGCCGGTGCTGGAATCGCAGTACGGCATCGCGCAGCGCTACCTGCAGCGCGTGCTCTCGCCCTGGGCCGTCAAGCGCCTGGACGAATTCGGCGGCGACATCCGCAAGTTCCGTGTCGTCAAACGCTACCCGTCCATCCTCAAGCAGTGTGCGATCGCCAAGACCGAGCCGGGCGACGAGAACAACCAGGACATCTCCTCGCTGGTCGGCAAGATCGACATCCGCAAGCTCGAGACCTTCGCCCAGGACGACCCGGACGCCTACAGCTACTCGGGCGGCCTGTGTCTGGCCAACCAGGGCCTGCTCGAATTCGTCGAGATGTTCAAGGCGCCGATCAAGGTGCTGCACCCGCTGCTGACCGCCACCCAGGAGAGCAACTTCAAGGGCACGGAAGGCTTCGGCGCGATTCCCTTCGACGGCATCGTGATGGCGCACTCCAACGAGAGCGAGTGGAAGGCGTTCAAGAACAACAAGAACAACGAGGCCTTCCTCGACCGCATCTACATCGTCAAGGTGCCGTACTGCCTGCGCGTGTCCGAGGAGGTCAGGATCTACGAGAAGCTGATCCGCAATTCCTCGCTGTCGCAGGCCATCTGCGCCCCGGGCACGCTCAAGATGATGGCCCAGTTCGCCGTGCTCACGCGCCTGAAGGAGCCCGAGAACTCGAGCATCTTCAGCAAGCTGCTGGTCTATGACGGCGAGACCCTCAAGGACACCGATCCCAAGGCCAAGAGCTACCAGGAATACCGCGACTACGCCGGCGTCGACGAGGGCATGAGCGGCGTCTCGACGCGCTTTGCGTTCAAGATACTGTCCAAGGTGTTCAACTTCGACTCGACCGAGATCGCGGCCAACCCCGTGCACCTGATGTACGTGCTCGAGCAGCAGATCGAGCGCGAGCAGTTCCCGCCCGAGATCGAGCAGAAGTACCTGGCCTTCATCAAGGAACAGCTCGCGGTGCGCTATGCCGAGTTCATCGGCAAGGAGATACAGACCGCCTACCTCGAGTCCTACTCGGAGTACGGGCAGAACATCTTCGACCGCTACGTGACCTACGCCGACTTCTGGATCCAGGACCAGGAATACCGCGACACGGATACCGGCGAGATCTTCGACCGCTCGGCGCTGAACGCGGAGCTGGAGAAGATCGAGAAGCCCGCCGGCATCAGCAACCCCAAGGACTTCCGCAACGAGATCGTCAACTTCGTGCTGCGCGCGCGCGCCAACAACGCGGGCAAGAACCCGGTCTGGACCAGCTACGAGAAGCTGCGCACCGTGATCGAGAAGAAGATGTTCTCCAACACCGAGGACCTGCTGCCGGTGATCAGCTTCAACGCCAAGGCCAGCGCCGACGAGCAGCAAAAGCACGAGGACTTCGTCAACCGCATGGTCGCCAAGGGCTACACCAAGCGCCAGGTGCGTCTGCTGTGCGACTGGTACCTGCGGGTGCGCAAGAGTTCCTGAGGCCGCGGCGGAACGATCACCATGGCCGCAGCGGAGACCCGGATGCTCCAGCAAGTCATCGACCGGCGCCTGTCGGGCAAGAACAAATCGATAGGCAACCGGGAGCGATTCCTGCGGCGCTTCCGCGAGCAGATCCGCGACGCGATCCGACGCGCGGTGTCGGGGCGCAGCATCCATGACATCGAGCAGGGCGAGGACATCACCCTGCCGCGGCGCGACGTGTCCGAGCCGGTGTTCGGCCATGGCGCCGGCGGCTCGCGCGAGGGCGTGCATCCCGGCAACCGTGAGTACGTGCAGGGCGACCGCATCGAGCGGCCCTCGGGGGGCGGCGGTGGCGGCAGCGGGTCCGGCCAGGCCAGCCCGGACGGCAGCGGCGAGGACGACTTCGTGTTCCGCATCACGCGCGAAGAGTTCATGCAGTATTTCTTCGACGACCTGGCCTTGCCGCACCTGGTGCGCACCCAGCTGCTGCCCGACGCGCCCGAATGGCGCTCGCAGCGCGCCGGCTTCATTTCCGAGGGCACGCCCACCAGCCTGCACGTGGTCCGATCCATGCGCATGGCCCTGGGCCGGCGCATCGCCATGGGCAGCGACGCGCGGCGCCGCCTGCGGGAGCTGGAGCTGCTCCTGGCCGAGCTCATGCGCCAGGTGCCGGAGCCCAAGCACGAAATCCTGGAGGTCAAGGTCCAGATCGAGGCCCTGCGGCGGCGGGTACACCAGATCCCGTTCCTGGACCCCTTCGACCTGCGCTACCGCAATCGCGTCCGCGTGCCCCTGCCGACGGCCAAGGCGGTGATGTTCTGCCTGATGGATGTCTCGGGCTCCATGGACGAGTCGCGCAAGGACCTGGCCAAGCGCTTCTTCATCCTGCTCTACCTGTTCCTCACGCGGCACTACGATCGCACCGACGTGGTCTTCATCCGCCACCACACGCAGGCCGCCGAAGTCTCGGAGGACGAGTTCTTCCACTCGACCGAAACCGGCGGCACCGTGGTGTCCAGCGCGCTGATCCTGATGCACCAGATCATCCAGGCCCGCTACCCGAGCAGCGAATGGAACATCTACGGCGCCCAGGCGTCGGACGGCGACAACTGGCAGCAGGACTCGTCGACCTGCCGCGAATGGCTGATCGACAAGCTGCTGCCGAGCGCGCGCTATTTCGCCTACGTGCAGGTGGGCGAAGAGAACCAGAACCTCTGGGAAGAGTACTGCCGGGTCGCCGAGACCAACCCCAACTTCGCCATGCAGAAGATCACCGATGCGTCGGAGATCTATCCGGTTTTTCGGGAGCTGTTCAAGAAAGGCGTCAATGCATGAGCGAAGAACATGCCCCCACAGAGGGCGGCGGGCCCGCGGCCCTGACCGGCGTGGGGCGACGCCGCGCGCCCCTGCCCAGTCCTTCCGACTGGTCCTTCGAGCTGATCGAGACCTACCACGGCGAGATCGCGCGCACGGCGCAGCGCTTCGGCCTGGACACCTACCCGGTGCAGCTCGAGGTGATCACGGCCGAGCAGATGATAGACGCCTACGCCTCGGTCGGCATGCCGGTCAGCTACCGCCACTGGTCGTTCGGCAAGCAGTTCATCACGACCGAGAAGAGCTACCGGCGCGGCCAGATGGGTCTGGCCTACGAGATCGTGATCAACTCCAACCCCTGCATCGCCTACCTGATGGAAGAGAACACCATGCCCATGCAGGCGCTGGTGATGGCCCATGCCTGCTATGGCCACAACTCCTTCTTCAAGGGCAATTACCTGTTCCGCATGTGGACCGATGCCTCGTCGATCATCGACTACCTGGTCTACGCGCGCTCCTACATCGCCGAGTGCGAGGAGCGCCACGGCATCGACGCCGTCGAGCAACTGCTCGACTCCTGCCATGCGCTGATGAGCCATGGCGTGGACCGCTACCAGCGCTCGCAGAAGCTGTCGCTGGCCGAGGAGGAGGCGCGGCGCAAGGACCGCGAGGCCTATTTGCAGCAGCAGGTCAACGACCTCTGGCGCACCCTGCCCAAGCGGGCCGACAAGGAGACGGAAAGGATCAACCGGCGCTTTCCTGCCGAACCGCAGGAAAACCTGCTGTACTTCATCGAGAAGAACGCGCCGCTGCTCGATCCCTGGCAGCGCGAGGTGGTGCGCATCGTGCGCAAGGTGGCGCAGTACTTCTATCCGCAGCGCCAGACCCAGGTCATGAACGAGGGCTGGGCCACGTTCTGGCATTACACGCTGCTCAACGACATGTACGACGAAGGCCTGCTGACTGACGGCTTCATGATCGAGTGCCTGCGCTCGCACACCAACGTGATCTACCAGCCGCCCGTCACCCACCCGGCCTACAGCGGCATCAATCCCTACGCGCTGGGCTTCTCCATGTTCAGCGACCTGCGGCGCATCTGCGAGCATCCCACCGAGGAGGACAGGCGCTGGTTCCCGGACATCGCCGGCTCCGACTGGCACGAGACACTGGACAATGCGATGCGGCATTTCCGCGACGAGAGTTTCATCGGCCAGTACCTGTCGCCGCACCTGATCCGCGAGTTCCGCCTGTTCTCCCTGCTCGACGACGCCAGCCAGAGCGAACTCGTGGTGTCGGCCATCCACGACGAGTCGGGCTACCGCCATGTGCGTGAGGCGCTGTCACGCCAGCACGACCTCAGCTACCGCGAGCCCAATATTCAGGTCTGGAACGTGAACCTGCGCGGCGACCGTTCGCTGACCCTGCGCCACACGCGCCACAACGACCGTCCGCTCAATGCCGAGGCCGAGGAGGTGCTCAAGCATGTCGCGCGCCTGTGGGGCTTCAAGGTGCGGCTGGAGAGCGTGGACAGCCATGGCAAGGTGCTGCAGCACTGGGAAGTCGCGCCTCCCCAGATCGTCAACTGAGCCGGGGCGGCCCGCCCCTCGGTCCTCAGCTCATATCCTCGATCACCAGATGGCGGTATCTCTCCGCGTAGGAGAACGGGCTCTTGTGCACCACGTCCATGACGTGCTGAGTCTCTTTTTCGGACCGCACGTGGATCATGACCGCACAGTGCCCCTGGCGTGCCAGTTCCTCGTAGCGCAGCACCGTGGCGTTCTCGGTGCCGACCGAGGGGAAGATGTTGGCGTCATCGCGCACCGTGTGGCGGATCTCGCCCAGAATCGCCTCGGGCGTCACCAGCATGGGCTCGTCGCCGTTGAAGCCGCTGGCCTGCAGATCGCGGTCGAGTTTCTCTGCGGCTTCGATGCTGGGCAGCATCACGAAAAGGTAGCCCGTGGGATAGAACACGCCGCGTAGGGTCAGCATGCTCGAGGTCAACTCAAACGGCTTCATGACAACTCCTTTCGCTTGCGCTGCAGGACAGGGCGCATGGCGGCTTTGAATATACGCCTTGCGCCTCGTGCTGCCAACCGCTGGTGGGCAGCGTGCCGGGACCTCGCTTCAGACTGCGGCTTCGAGCCCGTGGCTGAAGTGCCGCTGGACGCAGCGCACGGCGGCCTGGGTGTCGCGTGCCGCCAGCGCCGTCATCAGGTCCCGGTGCTCCTGCAGCGACTCCTCGATGCGGCCGGCCTTGAGCAGAGAGTGTTGGCGGTTGAGCTTCATGACCTTGCGCAGGTCGGCCACCATCTGGCTGCGCCAGCGGTTGTCGGCCATTTCCAGCACGCGCAGGTGGAAGCGCTCGTTGAGCGCGAAGAAGCGATCGCGGTTTTCCTGGACGGGCAGGGCGGCGGCCTCGAGCTCATCGTGCAGGGCCTGCAGTTCGCGCAACTGCGCCTCCGTCGCGCGTTCGGCGACCACGCCGGCCGCGTCGCTCTCGAGCAGGCTGAGCAGGTGGTAGACGTCGGCCAGGTCTTTTTCAGAGACTTCGGTCACGTAGGCGCCGCGGCGCACCTTCATGGTCACCAGGCCCTCGGCCGCCAGCACCTTGAGCGCCTCGCGCAGCGGCGTGCGGCTGATGCCGTATTCCTCGGCGAGCTTGAGTTCGTCGATCCAGGCGCCGGGCTCGAGCTCGCGCCGGTAGATGCGCTGGCGCAGCAATTCGGCGACTTCCTCGTAGAGGGCGCGGGGGGAGAGGGAGAGGGCGGCCATGGTGTTCAGGTCTCTGGGCCTCGATTGTATGGCAGAAAAAATTCTGCATCAATAATTATGAATGATGTAAACTTCGGTTCGCACCAGGCGCCGCGCGGCAGTGCGGCCATTTCTTCTTCCAACGCCATTCCGCCATGAGCCAGAAAACCCCCGAATTCGCCGCCGCCAGCCTCGAGGCCTGGCACAAGGCCGCCGCCAAGTCCGCGCCCGGCGGCGACGTGAACGCCCTGAACTGGACCACGCCCGACGGCATCAGCGTCAAGCCGCTCTATACGGCGGAGGACACGCGGGACCTGCCCTACGCCGACACCCTGCCGGGCTTCGAGCCTTTCCTGCGCGGCCCGCAGGCCACCATGTACGCCGTGCGGCCCTGGACCATCCGTCAGTACGCCGGTTTTTCCACGGCCGAGGAGTCGAACGCCTTCTACCGCAAGGCGCTGGCGGCGGGCGGCCAGGGCGTTTCGGTGGCTTTCGACCTGGCCACGCACCGTGGCTACGACAGCGACCACCCGCGCGTGACCGGCGACGTGGGCAAGGCCGGCGTGGCCATCGACTCGGTCGAGGACATGAAGATCCTGTTCAACGAGATCCCGCTCGACAAAGTCTCGGTGTCCATGACCATGAACGGCGCCGTGCTGCCCGTGCTGGCCGGATACGTGGTGGCGGCGCAAGAGCAGGGCGTCTCGCAGGACAAGCTGAGCGGCACCATACAGAACGACATCCTCAAGGAGTTCATGGTCCGCAACACCTACATCTACCCGCCCGAGCCGTCGATGCGCATCATCGGCGACATCATCGCCTACACGAGCCAGAACATGCCCAAGTTCAACTCGATCTCGATCTCGGGCTACCACATGCAGGAGGCGGGGGCCAACCAGGCGCTGGAACTGGCCTTCACCCTGGCCGATGGCAAGGAGTACGTGAAGACGGCTTGTCGCCAGGGGCTGGACGTGGACGACTTCGCCGGCCGCCTGTCGTTCTTCTGGGCGATCGGCATGAACTTCTACCTCGAGGTTGCCAAGATGCGCGCCGCCCGCCTGCTGTGGTGCCGCATCATGAAGGGCTTCGGCGCCAAGAATCCCAAGAGCCTGATGCTGCGCACGCATTGCCAGACCTCGGGCTGGTCGCTGACCGAGCAGGACCCCTACAACAACGTGGTGCGCACCACCATAGAGGCCATGGCCGCGGTGTTCGGAGGCACCCAGTCGCTGCACACCAATGCGCTCGACGAGGCGATCGCGCTGCCCACCGAGTTCAGCGCCCGCATCGCGCGCAACACCCAGCTCATCATCCAGGAAGAAACCCACATCACCAACGTGATCGACCCTTGGGCCGGCAGCTACATGATGGAGCGGCTGACCCAGGACATGGCCGACAAGGCCTGGGCCATCATCGAGGAGGTCGAGGCCATGGGCGGCATGACGCGCGCCGTGGACAGCGGCTGGGCCAAGCTCAAGATCGAGGCCGCTGCCGCCGAGAAGCAGGCGCGCATAGACTCGGGCAGGGACGTGATTGTCGGCGTCAACAAGTACAAGCTGGCCAAGGAGGACCCGGTCGAGATCCTCGAGGTGGACAACGTCAAGGTGCGCGATGGTCAGATCGCGCGCCTGAAGGCGATCCGGGCCAGTCGCGACAGCGCGGCGGTACAGGCGGCGCTGGACGCACTCACGGCCGCGGCCGACTCGGGCCAGGGCAACCTGCTGGACCTGGCCATCAAGGCCATCCGCCTGCGCGCCACCGTCGGCGAGGTGTCGGATGCGCTGGAGAAGGTGTTCGGGCGCCACCGCGCCGATACGCAAAAGGTGACCGGTGTGTATGCAGCTGCCTACGACTCGGCCGAGGGCTGGGAAAACCTGAAGAAGGAAATCGGCGCGTTCGCGGAGCAGCAGGGCCGCCGCCCGCGCGTGATGATCGCCAAGCTGGGCCAGGACGGGCACGACCGCGGCGCCAAGGTGGTGGCCACGGCCTACGCCGACCTGGGCTTCGACGTGGACATGGGCCCGCTGTTCCAGACCCCCGAGGAATGCGCGCGCCAGGCGATCGAGAACGACGTGCACGCCGTGGGCGTGTCCACGCTGGCGGCCGGCCACAAGACCCTGGTGCCGGCCATCATCGCCGAGCTCAGGAAGCAGGGCGCGGATGACATCATCGTCTTCGTGGGCGGCGTGATCCCGCGCCAGGACTACGACTTCCTCTATGAGTCCGGCGTCAAGGGCATCTACGGCCCCGGCACGCCGATCCCGGCCAGCGCCAAGGACGTGCTGGAGCAGATCAGGGCAGCGCTCAAGTGAGCGCCGCTGTCTTGGTGGAAGGGGTCCTGCACGGCACGCCGCCCGTACAGCGCCGCGCCGTCGCCAAGGCCATCACGCTGCTGGAGTCCACGCGGGCGGACCACCGTGCCCAGGCCGACGGGCTGCTCACGGCCGTGCTGCCGCACGCGGGGCGCTCGTTCCGCCTGGGCATCAGCGGCGTGCCGGGTGTCGGCAAGTCCACCTTTATCGAGGCGCTGGGCCTGTACCTGATCGCCCTGGGCCACCGCGTGGCCGTGCTCGCCGTCGATCCCTCGTCCACGGTCTCGGGCGGCTCCATCCTCGGCGACAAGACGCGCATGGAGCAACTGTCCATGCACGAGAAGGCCTATATCCGCCCCAGCCCGTCCAGCGGAACGCTCGGTGGCGTGGCCGAGAAGACGCGCGAGGCCATGCTGGTCTGCGAGGCGGCGGGCTACGACATCGTGATCGTCGAAACCGTGGGCGTGGGCCAGAGCGAGATCGCCGTGGCCGGCATGACCGACATCTTCGTGCTGCTCCAGCTGCCCAATGCCGGCGACGACCTGCAGGCGATCAAGAAGGGCGTGATGGAGCTGGCCGACCTGGTGGTCATCAACAAGGCCGACATCGACCCCGACGCCGCCACCCGCGCGCAGGCCCAGATCACCTCGGCCCTGCGCCTGCTGGGCTTGCACGGCCACCCCGAGCGTTCGCCGGGCCGCCCCAAGGACGCGAGCGCCCCCTCGGGGGGCAGCGAACACGGTGAGCGTGGGGGCGCAGGCCATGCAGGCCATGCGGCCGGGCTCTGGCACCCCCAGGTGCTGCAGCTCAGCGCGCTGCGCGGCCAGGGCGTGGACCGCTTCTGGGCCGCTGTGTCCGAGTTCAGGTCGCTGCAGACCGCCAACGGCCGCATGGCCGCGCGCCGCCAGCAGCAGGCGCTGGCCTGGATGTGGGAGCGCATCGACGCCGGCCTCAAGCAGGCGTTCCGCGAGAACCCCGAGGTGCGCGAGCAGCTGCCCGCGCTGCAGCAGCGCGTGGTCGAGGGCCGCATCGCAGCCTCGACCGCGGCACGGAACCTGCTATCGGCCCATGCCGGCCATGCCTGAGCGCCCATCCCGAACACACCGAATCCAAACCATTCAACAGAGGACAAGCCATGCACGACATCCTGGAACAACTGGAGAAAAAGCGCGCCGCTGCGCGCCTGGGCGGCGGCGAGAAGCGCATCGCCGCGCAACACGCCAAGGGCAAGCTGACGGCGCGCGAACGCCTCGAAGTGCTGCTAGACGAGGGCACCTTCGAGGAGTGGGACATGTTCGTCGAGCACCGCTGCGCCGATTTCGGCATGCAGGACAACAAGATCCCGGGTGACGGCGTGGTCACGGGCTACGGCATGATCAACGGCCGCCTGGTGTTCGTGTTCAGCCAGGACTTCACCGTGTTTGGCGGCGCCCTGAGCGAGGCGCACGCCGAGAAGATCTGCAAGATCATGGACCAGGCCATGAAAGTCGGCGCGCCGGTGATCGGCCTGAACGATTCGGGCGGCGCGCGCATCCAGGAGGGCGTGGCCTCGCTGGGCGGCTATGCCGAGGTGTTCCAGCGCAACGTGATGGCCTCGGGCGTGATCCCGCAGATCAGCATGATCATGGGGCCGTCCGCCGGCGGCGCGGTCTACAGCCCGGCCATGACCGATTTCATCTTCATGGTCAAGGACTCCTCCTACATGTTCGTGACCGGACCCGAGGTCGTGAAGACCGTCACGCACGAGGAGGTGACGGCCGAGGAACTGGGCGGCGCCGTCACCCACACCACCAAGAGCGGCGTCGCGGACCTGGCGTTCGAGAACGACGTGGAGGCGCTCCTGATGCTGCGGCGCCTGTACAACTACCTGCCGCTGTCCAACCGCGAGAAGGCGCCGGTGCGCCCGAGCGGCGACCCGATAGACCGCATGGACCAGAGCCTGGACACCCTGGTGCCGGACAACCCGAACAGGCCCTACGACATGAAGGAGCTGATCCTCAAGACGGTGGACGACGGCGACTTCTTCGAGCTGCAGCCCGAGTACGCCAAGAACATCCTGATCGGTTTCGCGCGCATGGACGGCCAGACCGTGGGCATCGTGGCGAATCAGCCGCTGGTGCTGGCCGGCTGCCTGGACATCAAGAGCTCGATCAAGGCCGCGCGCTTCGTGCGCTTCTGCGACGCCTTCAACATTCCGGTGATCACCTTCGTCGACGTGCCTGGCTTCATGCCCGGCACCTCGCAGGAGTACAGCGGCATCATCAAGCATGGCGCCAAGCTGCTCTACGCCTACGCCGAGGCCACCGTGCCCAAGATCACCGTGATCACGCGCAAGGCCTACGGCGGTGCCTACGACGTGATGGCCTCCAAGCACCTGCGCGGCGACGTCAACTTCGCCTGGCCCAACGCCGAGATCGCGGTGATGGGCGCCAAGGGCGCGGTGGAGATCATCTTCCGCGAGGACAAGGGAGATCCGGCCAAGCTGGCCGCCAAGGAGGCCGAGTACAAGGCGCGCTTTGCCAACCCCTTCGTGGCCGGCGCGCGCGGCTTCATCGACGACGTGATCCTGCCGCACGAGACCCGCAAGCGCGTCTGCCGCTCGCTGGTCATGCTCAAGGACAAGAAACTGGACAACCCGTGGCGCAAGCACGGCAACATTCCCCTGTAAGCGCACGAGGAGAAGAAGACATGTTCAAGAAGATTCTGATTGCCAACCGTGGCGAAATAGCATGCAGGGTGATCGCCACCGCCCGCAAGATGGGCATCGCCACCGTGGCGGTCTATTCCGAAGCCGACCGCGAAGCGCGCCACGTGCTGCTGGCCGACGAGGCCGTGCTGCTGGGCCCGGCGCCCAGCCGCGAGTCCTACCTGGTGGCCGACAAGATCATCGCCGCGGCCAAGCAGACCGGCGCCGAGGCCATTCACCCCGGCTACGGCTTCCTGTCCGAGAACGAGGACTTCGCCCGGCGCGTCGAGGAAGAGGGCCTGGTCTTCGTCGGTCCCAAGCATTATTCGATCGCCGCCATGGGCGACAAGATCGCCTCCAAGAAGCTGGCCAAGGAAGCCAGGGTCAACACCATCCCGGGCTGGAACGACGCCATCGAGTCGGCTGAAGCCGCCGTGCAGATCGCCAAGGACATCGGCTACCCGGTCATGATCAAGGCCAGCGCCGGCGGCGGCGGCAAGGGCCTGCGCGTGGCCTTCAACGACAAGGAGGCCTTCGAGGGCTTCACCAGCTGCCGCAACGAGGCACGCAACAGCTTCGGCGACGACCGTGTGTTCATCGAGAAGTTCGTCGAGGAGCCGCGCCACATCGAGATCCAGGTGCTGGGCGACGCCCATGGCAACGTGATCTACCTGAACGAGCGCGAGTGCTCGATCCAGCGCCGCCACCAGAAGGTGATCGAGGAGGCGCCTTCGCCCTTCATCAGCGATGCGACCCGCAAGGCCATGGGCGAGCAGGCCGTGGCCCTGGCCAAGGCCGTGAGGTACCAGAGCGCCGGCACGGTGGAGTTCGTGGTCGGCAAGGACCAGAGCTTCTACTTCCTGGAGATGAACACCCGGCTGCAGGTGGAGCACCCGGTGACCGAATGCATCACCGGCCTGGACCTGGTGGAGCTGATGATCCGCGTCGCCGCCGGCGAGAAACTGCCGCTCGCTCAAGGCCAGGTGAAGCGTGAGGGCTGGGCCATCGAGTGCCGCATCAACGCCGAGGACCCGTTCCGCAACTTCCTGCCCTCCACCGGCCGCCTGGTGCGCTTCACGCCGCCGGCCCAGAGCATGTGGCAGGCCGACACCGCGGAGCTGTTCGGCGTGCGCGTGGACACCGGCGTGCAGGACGGCGGCGAGATCCCCATGTACTACGACTCGATGATCGCCAAGCTCATCGTGCACGGCAAGGACCGCAACGACGCTATTCGCCTGATGCGCGAGGCGCTCAACGGCTTCGTGATCCGCGGCATCAGCAGCAACATCCCGTTCCAGGCCGCGCTGCTGGCGCACCCCAAGTTCGTTGCCGGCGACTTCAACACCGGCTTCATTGCCGAGCACTACGGCAAGGGCTTCTCCTCGGAAGACGTGCCGCACGAGGACCCGGACTTCCTGGTCGCGCTGGCGGCCTTCGTGCGCCGCAAGTCGCGCGAGCGCGCGGCCGGCATCAGCGGCCAGCTGCCGGGCTATGCGGTGAACGCCGGCCAGGACTATGTGGTCATCACCCTGGCTGCCGACGGCCGGCATGTGCACATGCCGGTGCATGTGGACGAGTTCGTCGGCGCGGTGGGCCAGGCCCGTGTGCGGGTCGGCGGGCGCAGCTACGAAATCCGCAGCGATTCGCGGCTCAACGACATCTGCATCGCCGGCACGGTGAACGGCCAGCCCTTCATCGTCCAGGTCGAGCGCGGCACGCTCAAGAATCCGCTGGCGCTGCGCCTGCAGCACAACGGCACGCTCATCGAAGCGCTGGTGATCTCGCCGCGCATGGCCGAACTGCATCGCCTGATGCCGTTCAAGGCGCCGCCCGACATGAGCCGCTTCGTGCTCTCGCCCATGCCGGGCCTGCTGGTCGACGTGGCGGTGCAGCCGGGCCAGAAGGTGCAAGCCGGCGAGCGCGTCGCGGTGATCGAGGCGATGAAGATGGAGAACGTGCTGTTCGCCGCGGCCGACGGCGTGGTCGGCAAGGTGCTGGCCGCCAAGGGCGAGAGCCTGGCGGTGGACCAGCCCATCGTCGAGTTCGTGTGAGGAGGCGGCTCATGACGCAACGCCCCTTCAAGGTGCTGGGCATCCAGCAGATCGCGATCGGCGGGCCGGACAAGTCCCGCCTGCGGAAACTCTGGGTCGAGATGTTCGGCCTGGAAGTCACCGGTCAGTTCCAGAGCGAGCGCGAGAACGTCGACGAGGACATCTGCGCCATAGGCAGCGGCCCGTTCAAGGTCGAGGTCGACCTGATGCAGCCGCTCGATCCGGACAAGAAACCGGCCGTGCATGCCACGCCGCTGAACCATGTGGGCCTGTGGATCGACGACCTGCCGCGCGCGGTCGACTGGCTCACGGCGCAGGGCGTGCGCTTCGCGCCGGGCGGGATACGCAAGGGCGCGGCCGGCTTCGACATCTGCTTCGTCCACCCCAAGGGCAGCGAGGAACTGCCGATCGGCGGCGAGGGCGTGCTGATCGAGCTGGTGCAGGCGCCGCCCGAGGTGGTGGCGGCCTTCGCCCGGCTGCAGGCAGCAGCTTAAGTCTTGCGGCGCTCGCGCGCCTTGGCCAGCGCCGCTTCGATGATGCGGCGCTTCTGCTCCAGCACGGCCGGGTCGGTGTGGCGCGAATGGGCCGGCAGGTCGGCCAGCTTGGCCGCGGCCTTGGCTTCGAGGCGGGCTGCCTGCTCGGCCCCGTCGCGCGCCTGGCGCTGCCGGTGGAAGGCGTAGCGCGCGCGCGCCTGCTCGGCTTCACGAACGGACCAGGCGGCCCAGCCGGTGCGCTCGCCGCTCGCGTTCTCAAGTGAAATGCAGTCCACCGGGCAGACCGGAATGCAGAGCTCGCAACCCGTGCAATAGGGCTCGATCACGGTGTGCATGCGCTTGTTCCCGCCCACGATGGCATCGGTGGGGCAGGCCTTGAGGCACAGGGTGCAGCCTATGCACCAGGCCTCGTCGATCACGGCCAGGCTGCGCGGGCCTTCCTCTCCATGGTCGGGGCTGAGCGGGATCACCGGCTGGCCGGTCAGCGCCGCCAACCGCGCTATGCCTTCGGCGCCCCCGGGCGGGCACTGGTTGATGGCCGCCTCGCCTGCGGCCACGGCGCGTGCATAGGCGGCGCAATCAGGGTAGCCGCAACGCGTGCACTGGGTCTGGGGCAGGGCGTCGAGCAGGCGTTCGGCCAGCGCAGCCGTGCGGGCTGCGCCGGCTTCAGGCACGGCGCGCCGGCTTGCTGCGCGCGGCTGGACGCTTGGCCGGTGCCGGGATGTCGTCGCTGGCGCCCGGCTCGCTCTCGGCGTGGATCTCGGCACTGTCGTGCTCGAGGATGAAGCGCCGGATTTCCGGGTAGACGATGTCGCGCCAGCGCCGGCCGCTGAAGATGCCGTAGTGGCCCGCGCCCTTGACCTCGAGGTGCTTCTGTTGGCGTTTGTCCACGCCGGTGCAGAGATTGTGCGCAGCCGCGGTCTGGCCGGAGCCGGAAATGTCGTCGAGCTCGCCCTCCACGGTGAGCAAGGCCGTGCCGCGGATGTCCTGCGGGCGCACGCGTTCGATGCGGCCGTCCTCGCCGCGCACGTCCCAGGTGCCGTTGCCCAGCCTGAAGTCCTGGAACACGGTGTGGATGGTTTCCAGGTAGTAGTGGGCGTCCATGTCGAGCACCGCGTTGTACTCGTCGTAGAACTTGCGATGCGCCTCGGCGCTCGCGTCGTCGCCCTTGATCAGGTCCTTGAAGTAGTCGTAGTGGCTGGTCACGTGGCGGTCCGGGTTCATGGCCACGAAGCCGGCATGCTGCAGGAAGCCGGGGTAGACGCGACGGCCCGCGCCCGGGAAGCTGGTGGGCACACGGTAGATCACGTTGTTCTCGAACCACTCGAAGCTCTTGTTCACGGCCAGGTTGTTCACCGAGGTGGGCGACTTGCGCGGGTCGATCGGGCCGCCCATCATGGTCATGGTCACCGGCGTCTTCTCGCCGCGGCTGGCCATCAGCGAAACCGCGGCCAGCACCGGCACGGTGGGCTGGCAGACGCTGATCACGTGACAGTTGCCATAGATGCCCTGCAAGTGGCGGATGAATTCCTGCACGTAGTTCACATAGTCGTCGAGGTGGAAATCCCCCTCGGACAGCGGCACCAGGCGGGCGTTGATCCAGTCGGTGATGTAGACCTTGTGGCCTTGCAGCATGGTGCGCACGGTGTCGCGCAAGAGCGTGGCGTAGTGGCCCGACAGCGGCGCCACGATCAGCACCGGCGGCTGGGCCTTGAGCTTGGTCAACGTGGCTGGATCGTCCGAAAAGCGCTTGAAGCGACGCAGCTCGCAAAACGGCTTGTGGATCTCGACGCGCTCGTGCACCACCACCTCCACGCCGTCGACGCTGACGGTGCGGATGCCGAATTCGGGTTTCTCGTAATCCTTGCCCAGGCGGTGGATCAGGTCGTAGCCCGCCGCCACACGTTGCGCCATGGGGACCTGGCCCAGGGGAGTCAGGGGGTTGGCGAAAATCTTGGCAGCCGCTTGCGCAAAGTCTGCAAAGGGCTCCATGAGGGTGCGCTGGGTTTCGTAGATCTGGTAGAGCATGTCGGAAGCTCCTGTTTCAGGATGTTGCAATGCAATATAGCAGCTGTGGCTGTAGCGTATTGGAGTCGTCATACCAATTCAGCTGGCCGTCAGGCTGTGGCGGGGCCGGCGCGGCCCTGCCGGAACTTTGGCTGTGGCCGGGGCTCCTTCCTGCTGAACCCTGTCTTTTTTATCGATGCAACGCGGCAATCAGCTCGCAGCTGCCCTCATCCTGTCGGCTTTTCCAGGAGCTTTCATGACATCCGGCACAGACGCCGCCGCGGCCCCGGCCCTTCAGGACCTCAAGCCCTCGCCCCGCATGCCCCTGCTGTTCCTGGGCCACGGCAGCCCCATGAACGCGATCGAGGACAACGGCTTTCGCCGTGCCTGGCAGTCGCTGGGCACCGAGTTCGGACAGCGTTGGCCGCGGCCCCAGCTGATCCTCTGCATCTCGGCGCACTGGCTCACGCGCGGCTGGTGGCTGACCGGCATGGGCCAGCCCAAGACCATCCACGATTTCGGCGGCTTTCCGCAGGCCCTGTTCGACCAGCAGTACCCGGTGGCGGGCGCGCCGGCGCTGGCGCGGCAACTGGCGCAGCAGCTGCAGCACCCGGCCACGCACGCGACGCTCGGCGTGGACCCCGGCGAGTGGGGGCTGGACCATGGCAGCTGGTCCGTCCTCAAGCCCATGTTTCCCGCTGCCGAGATCCCGGTGCTGCAGCTGAGCATGGACTACAGCCGCCCGCCGGCCGAGCATTACGCCCTGGGCCGGCAGCTCGCCGGCCTGCGCGAGCGCGGCGTGCTGATCATCGGCAGCGGCAACATCGTGCACAACCTGCGCGCCATCGACCGCAGCGCGGCGGCGGACCAGGCCTACGACTGGGCGCTCGAGTTCGACCAGCGCGTGGGCGAGCAGATCGCCCAGGGCCAGCTCGATGCGCTGGCCGACTTCCAGCAGCTGGGCCAGCTGGCCCGGCTTGCCCATCCGACCCACGAGCACTACCTGCCGCTGCTCTACGCGGCCGGGGCGGTACACCCCAAGGACGCGCCCCAGGTGTTCAACGCGAGCTTCCAGGCCGCCTCGATCTCCATGCGCTCGGTGCTCTGGGGCTGAGAGCGCGCCCTTGGCGCGCCGACGCGGCCATTCAGTATTTCTCGGGCACCATCATGTGCTGCGGCACGGGCACCCGGATGTAGTCCGGGTTGCGCACCCGCGCCGGCAAATCTATCTGCGCGTGCTCGATCTCGTGGTAGGGCACCTGGCCGAGCAGGTGGTCTATGCAGTTCAGGCGTGCACGCTTCTTGTCCACCGCGTGCACCACCCACCAGGGTGCCTCGGCGATGTGGGTGCGCTCCAGCATGGTTTCCTTGGCACGGGTGTAGTCTTCCCAGCGACGGCGGCTCTCCAGGTCCATGGGGCTGAGCTTCCATTGCTTGAGCGGGTCGTGGATGCGGCCGAGAAAGCGCGCATGCTGCTCGTCGTCGGTGATCGAGAACCAGTACTTGAGCAGCTGTATGCCGCTGCGCGCCAGCATCTTCTCGAACTCGGGCACGGAGCGGAAGAACTCCTCGTACTCGTCGTCGCTGCAAAAGCCCATCACGCGCTCGACGCCGGCGCGGTTGTACCAGCTGCGGTCGAACAGCACGAGCTCACCCGCCGCCGGCAGGTGCGCGACGTAACGCTGGAAATACCACTGCGTGCGCTCGCGGTCGTTGGGCGCCGGCAGGGCGGCCACACGGCAAACGCGCGGGTTCAGGCGCTGGGTGATGCGCTTGATCACGCCGCCCTTGCCGGCCGCGTCCCGGCCTTCGAACAGGATCACCAGGCGGTGCCCGGTGGCGACCACCCAGTCCTGCAGCTTGACCAGCTCCCCCTGCAGGCGCAGCAGGTCGCGGAAGTAGGCCAGGCGCGCCGCCCTGGCCGCGGACGGGGCTTCCGAGCCGGCCTCGCCCGGCCTATCGTCCAGTTCCATCTCCAGTTCTTCATCCAGTCCGTCCAGCAGGTCTGCGCGCAGGCGTTCGAGGTCGGTGGGGCTCAAGGGGGTCGAGTGGTTCATGTTCGGTCTGCCATTGGGCTCTGTTCAGGTGACAAATTCGTGACGTCTGGATGACGGCGGGGCGCTGGCCCTGGAGCGCATAGACTGTTTGTCTCCGATCTTCGCGAGCAGTTCACAGGAGATGCCGATGACGAATGCCATCGAGTCCGGTCCAGGCGGCAAGGCGCCGCCGCGGCGCGAGGAGACGGCCGGCCACTACGTGATCGCCAGCGTGCCACGGGCCGGCCGGGACCGGACCGCGGGCGAGACGGTCGACGCCTTGCTCGCCCATGCCCATGACTGCGTGGACATCGTCTGCGTGCTCGACGCCGACGAGCATCTGGTCGGCGTCATCCCGCTGGCTGGCCTGCTGGCGCTGCCGCGGGACGCGCGGCTGGGCCAGTCGGTCCACGCCGGCTTTCCCAGGGTGCACGCGGACACCGACCAGGAGAAAGTGGCCTCGCTGGCCTTGCACCACGCGCTCAGCGCCATCCCGGTAGTCGACGGCAGTGGCCGCCTGCTCGGCGTGGTGCCTCCGGTGGCCCTGCTGCATATCCTGCGCCGAGAGCATGTGGAAGACATCCACCGCTTCGCCGGCATCACACGTGAGAACCTGCGCGCCCGCGAGGCGATCGAGGCCCCGCCCATGCGCCGGCTGCGGCACCGCCTGCCGTGGCTGCTGCTGGGGCTGGGGGGCAGCGTCGTCGCCACCCTGATCATGGCGCGCTTCGAGGCCGCGCTGGCGCTGAACCCGGCGATCGCCTTCTTCGTCCCGGGGCTGGTCTACCTCGCCGATGCCATAGGCACCCAGGCCGAGGCGGTGGCGGTGCGCGGGCTCTCGCTCAGCCATTCGCGCCTGTCGACCCTCGTGGGCGGGGAGGCGCGCACCGGCGTGCTGATCGGCCTGGTCCTGGGCGGCCTCACGCTGCCCGGCGTGTGGCTGGCCTTTGGCGACCTTCGCCTGGCCCTGGCGGTCGCCAGCGCCCTGGTGGCCGCCGGCGGCATCGCCACCACCATTGGTCTGGCCCTGCCCTGGCTGCTCGATCGCCTGGGCACCGACCCGGCCTATGGCAGCGGCCCGCTGGCCACCATCATCCAGGACCTGCTGAGCCTGCTGACCTATTTCGTGGTCGTCGGCGCGATGATGGGCTAGGCAGCCCGAACCGCTGCTGTGGGGCCGGGGGCCTGGGCGCGCAGAGAAAGAAAAAGCCGCCCGGAGGGCGGCATGGCGGGGGAGGGCGGCGCCTTGGCGGCTCAGAGCATGACCTTGGCGATGGACTGGCAGACGTAGTCTATGTTCTTGCTGTTGAGTGCCGCCACGCAGATGCGGCCGGTGTCGGTGCCGTAGACGCCGAACTCGCTGCGCAGGCGCACCATCTGGTCCTTGGACAGGCCCGAGTAGCTGAACATGCCGATCTGCTGGGTCATGAAGCTCATGTCCTGCTGGATGCCGGCGGCCTTCAGGCCGTCGACCAGCTTCTGGCGCATGGCCTTGATGCGCACGCGCATCTCGCCCAGCTCCTTCTCCCACTGGGCGCGCAGCTCGGGGTTGCCGAGCACGGCCGCCACCACCGCGCCGCCGTGGATGGGCGGGTTGGAGTAGTTGGTGCGGATCGCGATCTTGAGCTGGGACAGCACGCGGCCGGCTTCCTCTTTGTTCTCGCACAGCACCGACAGGGCGCCCACGCGCTCGCCGTACAGGCTGAAGCTCTTGGAGAACGAGGTGGAGACGAAGAAGTCCAGGCCTGCGGCGACGAATTTACCGATCACGGCGCCGTCCTCGGCGATGCCGTTGCCGAAGCCCTGGTAGGCCATGTCCAGGAAGGCGACCAGACCCTTGGCCTTGACCGCGGCGACGACCTGGTCCCACTGGGCCGGCGTGATGTCGTAGCCCGTGGGATTGTGGCAGCAGGCGTGCAGGACCACGACGGTGCCCGGCGCGGCGGCGTTGAGGTCGGCCAGCATGCCCTCGAAGTCGACGCCGCGCTTGGCCGCGTCGTAGTAGCGGTAGGCCTCGACCGTGAAGCCTGCGTTGGTGAACAGGGCGCGGTGGTTCTCCCAGCTCGGGTCCGAGATCAGCACCGTGGCGTTCGGCTTGAGTTTCTTGAGGAAGTCGGCGCCGATCTTCAGGCCGCCGGTGCCGCCGATGGCCTGCACCGTGGCGACGCGACCGGACTTGACCGGCTCGCTGTCGGTGCCGAACACCAGGCTCTTGACCGCGGCGTCGTAGGCGGCGATGCCGTCGATGGGCAGGTAGCCGCGCGCGGCGGGCTTGTCCATCATGGCCTTCTCGGCGGCCTGCACGCACTGCAGCAGGGGCAGCTTGCCGTTGTCGTCGAAGTACACGCCCACGCCCAGGTTGACCTTGTTGGGGTTGGTGTCGGCGGCAAATTGCTCGTTGAGACCCAGGATGGGGTCGCGGGGGGCCATTTCGACGGCGGTGAACAGAGACATGAACGGTCCTTGGAATGGAAAGTCTGTGGCAGGATTTCCGAAGCTGCGGTAGGCTGTCGGGTTGTCCGCGATTTTAGCGGGCCGCGCCGCCCGCCCCGTTTGCCTGCTGTTGCCACCGCCATGCCAGAACTTGCCGAAGTCATTGCCGAGCCGGAAAAAGGGCAGTTCGTCCAGTTTCCGGGCTCGCCGTTCGAGCTCTACCAGCCGTACCCGCCCGCCGGCGACCAGCCCGAGGCGATAGTCAAACTGGTGGAGGGGGTGCGCGACGGCGAGGTGTTCCAGACTCTGTTGGGCGTGACCGGCTCTGGCAAGACCTTCACCATGGCCAACGTGATCGCCCGCCTGGGGCGCCCGGCCATCGTGTTCGCGCCGAACAAGACCCTGGCGGCCCAGCTGTACAGCGAGTTCCGCGAGTTCTTCCCCAAGAACGCGGTCGAGTACTTCGTCAGCTATTACGACTATTACCAGCCCGAGGCCTATGTGCCGCAGCGCGACCTGTTCATCGAGAAGGACAGCGCGATCAACGAGCACATCGAGCAGATGCGCCTGTCCTGCACCAAGAGCCTGATGGAGCGGCGCGACGTGGTGATCGTGGCCACGGTCTCGGCGATCTACGGCATAGGCGAGCCCGAGAGCTACCACCGCATGGTGATGACGCTGCGCGCCGGCGACCGGGTCGGCCAGCGCGACGTGATCGCCCAGCTGATCCGCATGCAATACCAGCGCAACGAGCAGGATTTCAGCCGCGGCAAGTTCCGCGTGCGCGGCGACACCATCGACGTGTTTCCGGCCGAGCACTCGGAGCTGGCGATCCGCATCGAGCTGTTCGACGACGAGGTCGAGAGCCTGCAGCTGTTCGACCCGCTCACCGGCCGCATCAAGCAGAAGATCCCGCGCTTCACGGTCTATCCGTCCAGCCACTACGTGACGCCGCGCGACAAGGTGCTGGCGGCCGTGGAAACCATCAAGGTCGAGCTCGGCGAGCGCCTCAAGGAGCTCGTTGCCGCCGGCAAGCTGGTCGAGGCCCAGCGCCTGGAGCAGCGCACCCGCTTCGACCTGGAGATGCTCAGCGAGGTCGGCCATTGCAAGGGCATCGAAAACTACACGCGCCACCTCTCGGGCGCGGCGCCCGGCGAGCCGCCTTCCACGCTGACCGACTACCTGCCCAGGGACGCGCTGATGTTCCTGGACGAGAGCCACCAGATGATCGGCCAGCTCAACGCCATGTACAACGGCGACCGGGCGCGCAAGACCACGCTGGTGGAATATGGCTTTCGCCTGCCCAGCGCGCTGGACAACCGGCCGCTGAAGTTCGAGGAGTTCGAGCAGCGCATGCGCCAGGTGGTGTTCGTCTCGGCCACGCCGGCCGACTACGAGAAGCAGCACTCGGGACAGGTCGTCGACCAGGTGGTGCGCCCGACCGGCCTGGTCGACCCCGAGGTCGAGGTGCGCCCGGCCACGCACCAGGTGGACGACGTGCTGCAGGAGATCCGCATCCGCGTCGAGCGGCGCGAGCGCGTGCTGATCACCACGCTGACCAAGCGCATGGCCGAGCAGCTGACCGACTACCTGGCCGACAACGGCGCCAAGGTGCGCTACCTGCACTCGGACGTGGACACGGTGGAGCGGGTGGAGATCATCCGCGACCTGCGGCTGGGGGTCTTCGACGTGCTGGTCGGCATCAACCTGCTGCGCGAGGGGCTGGACATCCCCGAGGTCTCGCTGGTGGCCATCCTGGACGCCGACAAGGAGGGCTTCCTGCGCGCCGAGCGCAGCCTGATCCAGACCATAGGCCGGGCGGCGCGCAACCTGCACGGCAGGGCCATCCTCTACGCCGACCGCATCACCGAGTCGATGAAGAAGGCGATTGGCGAGACCGAGCGCCGGCGCGCCAGGCAGATCGAGCACAACGCCGCGCACGGCATCACGCCGCGCAGCATCGTCAAGCAGGTGCGCGACCTGATCGACGGCGTCTACAGCGAAAAGGCCGGCCAGGATGCCGAGCGCCTGGCCCAGCAGGCGCTGCAGCGCGCGCGCGTCGAGGACATGAGCGAGAAGGACGTGGCGCGCGAGATCAAGCGCCTGGAAAAGCAGATGCTGGAGCACGCGCGCAACCTCGAGTTCGAGCAGGCCGCGCGCGTGCGCGACCAGCTGCACCTGCTCAAGCAGCAGGCCTTTGGCGCCCCGGGCGAGGACCATGTGCCGCCCGCGGCCGCCCGCTGAGGCGCTCGAGGCGGGGGCCATGCCGATCTCGATTTACCTGATTGAAGACGACGCCACGGTGCGTGATTTCGTCGTGCGAGCCCTGCGGCAGCGGCCCGACTGGACGCTGGCGGGCTACTCGCCCTCGCTAGGCCACGCGCTGGCCCATGCCGCCCAGGCCGCGGCCAGCGTCTACCTGGTGGACCTGGGCCTGCCCGACGGACGCGGCGAGGATCTGCTGCGCGCACTCTCGCAGACCAACCCAGGATCGGAATTGCTGGTGTTTTCCGTGTTCGGCGACGAGACGCGGCTGATCAACGCGATCGAGGCCGGGGCCACCGGCTATGTGCTCAAGGGCTGCAGCACGGACGAGCTGCTGGCGGCGATCGAGCAGATCTGCGAGGGCGGGGCGCCGATCTCCTCGCTGCTGGCGCGTCTTTTGCTCAAGCGCCTGCGCTCGGTGCAGGAGGCGCAGCGCGTGGCGACGCCGCTGCCGCCGGTGGCGGGCGATGCGATCCTGTCGGAGCGCGAGGTCGAAGTCCTCAAGCTGGTCGCACAGGGCTATGTGAACAAGGAGATCGCGCGCAAGCTCGAGATTTCCAGCCACACGGTGAGCTCTCACATCAAGAACCTCTACAGCAAGCTGGCCGTGCACTCGCGCGTGCAGGTGGTGCGCATCGCCCAGGCGCGGGGGCTGGTATGACGCGGCACGCCTCGGGCGTGCTGGCGCGCGTGCCGGCCTGGGTCTGGGTGGGAGGGCTGCTGCTGGCCCTGCTGCTGGGCCTGACCCTGGTGTCGCTGCCGCGCGTGGTGCAGGGTGCCGTGCTGGTGCAGCAGGCGCAGGTCTGGCGTCCGGGCGCGGCGCCCGGCGACGGGAAAACGGTGGCATTGCCGCATGTCTGGGACGACGAGCGCCCGCCCTGGCAGGGCGAGGCACGTTACACGGTGGCCTGGCCCGAGGGCCTGACCGCGGGGCCCGGCACGCGACTGGCGCTGTACTTTCCGCGCATAGGCGCGCGTTTCCGCGTCTGGCTCAACGACACCCTGGTCGACGAGGTGCACTGGAGCACGCCGGGCTACGTCGACGCCAGCGTCGTCCCCCACCTGGTGAGCCTGCCGGCCCCGCTGCTGCGCGAGCGTGCGGCAGACAACCGCCTGGTGGTCGAGGTCAAGGGGCAGCTGCTGCGCAAGAGCGGGTTGTCGCCGTTCAACATCGGCCCGCGCGAGGCGCTCGAGGCGCGCTACCAACGGGTGTTCTGGTGGCAGGTGCATGTCATCTGGATGGTGGTGGCCTGCTCGGTGGTGTTGGCCCTGCTCAGCGGCCTGATCTGGCTGCAAAGCAGGGAGCGCGTGTTTGCCTTCCTGGCGGCGGGGGCAGCGGCCTGGGCGCTGCGCCTGGCCCTGTCGCCAATGGTCCACCCGGCGCTGCCGTTCGAGCTCTGGTTCTACCTGCACAAGCTCAGCTACACCCTGTACTGCGGCTTCATCTACTTGTTTCTCTGGGACCTGTTCGATCACCGCGCGGGGCGGCTGCGCGTGCTGGGCACCGGCATTCTGTGGCTCGGGCCGGTCTGGCTGGCGGTCACGACGCTGAGCGACAACTACAACCTCTACCGGATCTGGACCGGCGTGCTGGCGGTGGTGGCCATGACCGCGCTGACCCTGATGTTCCGTCGCGCCCGCTGGGGCCTGGACGGCCAGCAGCGCCTGCTGCTGGTGGCCGGCCTGGTGACCGTGGTCACCGGGGTGCGCGACTTCGGGGTGGTCCAGCTCGGCTGGCCTGGCGATGCCGACCTGCGCTGGATGCCGGTGGGCAGCCTGGTGTTCCTGCTGACCCTGGCCGCCGTGCTGGTGCGGCGCACCTCGAGCTACCTGCAGCAGATCGGTCAGCTCAACCAGGCTCTGGAGCAGCGCGTGAAGGACCGAGAGGCCGAGTTGCACGCAGCCTTCGACCGCCTGCGCGAGGCCGAGCGCCGTCAGGTGCTGGAGGATGAGCGCCGCCGCCTCACGCGCGACATGCACGACGGCCTGGGCAGTCAGCTGGTGCAGACGCTCAACCTGGTGCGTACCGGCACAGCCCTGAATCCCGCGACGGTGACGGCCATGTTGCAGCACGCGCTGGAGGAGCTGCGCATGACGCTCGACTCGCTCGAGCCGCTGGACGGCGACCTGCCGACCATCCTGGGCACCTTGCGCCAGCGCATCGCGCCGGCCCTGGACGCGGCCGGCATCGAGCTGGACTGGCAGGTGCAGGAGGTGCCGCCGGTGGACGGCCTCGAGTCGCAGGGGGTGATGCAGCTGTTCCGCTGCCTTCAGGAGGTGTTCGCCAACATCATCCAGCACGCCAAGGCCCGGCATGTCAAGGTGCGTACCTGGCTGGAGGAGGGGCGCGCCATGCTCAGCGTCGCCGACGACGGACGCGGGCTGGGCGAGGGCTTCCGCGAAGGCGGCAGGGGGGTCAGCAACATCCGCATGCGCGCCGCGGCCATAGGGGCCAGTGTGCGCTTCGAGGCCAACCGGCCGGGCACGCGCGTGGAGTTTGCCTTTCCTTTGCCAAAAAGACTTAATGGTTCAAAAAAAGACTGATTGGTTCACTTACCCGATAAATTCGTTAGGGATTTGTGGTATACTTGACGCAAACAGTCAGGAACAACCCTGGAGTGAAGCCGGATTTCGCCACGAGCGGAGAAAGGTGGAGATGGGTTGCTGCCCCGGCGTCCGTGGCATCGGGCGGCGGAGTCTTCAGCGGTAGCCGAGCACAGTGATAGGAGCTTTGCCATGCGTCTCACCACCAAAGGCCGCTTTGCGGTCACTGCCATGATCGATCTGGCCCTGCGGCAGAACAGCGGGCCAGTGACGCTGGCGGCCATCAGCCAGCGCCAGCAGATTTCCCTGTCCTATCTGGAGCAGTTGTTCGGCAAGCTGCGTCGCCACGAACTGGTCGAGTCGACCCGTGGCCCCGGCGGCGGCTACACGCTGGGCCGCAAGGCCTCCGATATCACGGTGGCCGACATCATCGTCTCGGTGGACGAGCCCATAGACGCCACGCACTGCGGCGGCAAGGAAAATTGCCAGGGCGACGACGCCGGCCGCTGCATGACGCACGACCTGTGGACCGCGCTGAACGCGCGCATGGTCGAGTTCCTGGACTCGGTCACGCTGCAGAAGCTGGTCGACGAGCAACTGGCCAAGGGCGTGCAGATCGAGGACAAGCCCGCTATCAAGCGCGCCATCTCGAGCGCCCCCGTGGTCAAGCCTATCCGCGTCAACGCCCCCAACTCGGTGTTCGCGCTGGGCAATGCCTTTGCCAAGTCGTGAGGCCGACCACAGACTGACACTCCAGGCGCACAGACCGGGCATGGCCCGGCGCCAGCTTGCACCGAATCCGTTTTACCGACCGCCAGCCCTACAGCCCGCTCATGGACATGACCCCTCATCTTCCCATCTACATGGACTACGGCGCCACGACGCCCTGCGACCCGCGCGTCGTCGACGCCATGATCCCCTGGTTGCGCGCGCATTTCGGCAACCCGGCCTCGCGCAGCCATGCCTGGGGCTGGGAGGCCGAGGCCGCCGTGGAGCAGGCGCGCGAGCAGGTGGCCGAGCTGATCGGTGCCGACCCGCGCGAGATCGTCTGGACCAGCGGCGCCACCGAGTCCAACAACCTCGCGCTCAAGGGCGCGGCGCATTTCTACCAGAGCAAGGGCAGGCACCTGATCACGGTGAAGACCGAGCACAAGGCCGTGCTCGACACCATGCGAGAGCTCGAGCGCCAGGGCTTCGAGGTCAGCTACCTCGACGTGCAGGAGGACGGCCTGCTGGACTTGGACAAGCTCAAGGCCGCGATCCGCCCCGACACCATCCTGATCAGCGTGATGTTCGTGAACAACGAGATCGGCGTGATCCAGGACATCCCGGCGATCGGCACGCTGTGCCGCGAAAAGGGCATTCTTTTCCACGTGGACGCGGCCCAGGCCACGGGCAAGGTCGAGATCGACCTCAAGACCCTGCCGGTCGACCTGATGAGCCTGGCCTCGCACAAGACCTACGGCCCCAAGGGCATAGGCGCGCTGTACGTGCGCCGCAAGCCGCGCGTGCGCCTAGAGGCCCAGATGCACGGCGGCGGCCATGAGCGCGGCATGCGCTCGGGCACCCTGCCCACGCACCAGATCGTGGGCATGGGCGAGGCCTTCCGCATCGCGCGCCTGGAGATGGCGCAGGACAACGCCAAGGCGCGCGCCCTGCACGACCGCCTGCTGGACGGCCTCAAGGACTTGGAGCAGGTGTTCCTCAACGGCCACGCCACGCAGCGCGTGCCGCAGAACGTGAACATGAGCTTCAACTTCGTCGAGGGCGAGTCGCTGATCATGGGCATCAAGGGCCTGGCCGTGTCATCGGGCTCGGCCTGCACCTCGGCCAGCCTGGAGCCCAGCTACGTGCTGCGCGCCCTGGGCCGCAGCGACGAGCTGGCCCACAGCAGCCTGCGCATGACCATAGGCCGCTTCACGACCGAGGAAGAGATCGACTACGCCGTCGCCGTCATCAAGCAGAACGTGGCCAAGCTGCGCGAGCTGAGCCCGCTCTGGGAGATGTACCAGGATGGCGTGGACCTGAGCCAGATCCAGTGGACGGCTCACTGATTGACTGAAAGAGGTACACCAAATGGCATATTCTGAAAAAGTTGTTGACCACTACGAGAACCCGCGCAACGTCGGCTCCTTCGACAAGGGCGACGAGTCGGTGGGCACCGGCATGGTGGGAGCGCCCGCCTGCGGTGACGTGATGAAGCTGCAGATCAAGGTCAACCCGGCCACCGGCGTGATCGAGGACGCGCGCTTCAAGACCTACGGCTGCGGTTCGGCCATCGCCTCGAGCTCGCTGGTCACCGAGTGGGTCAAGGGCAAGACCCTGGACGAGGCGGCGGCGCTCAAGAACAGCCAGATCGCCGAGGAGCTGGCCCTGCCGCCGGTCAAGATCCACTGCTCCATCCTGGCCGAGGACGCGATCAAGGCGGCCGTGGACGACTACAAGAAGAAGCACGCGCACTGATACCGGGACCGACATGGCAGTGACATTGACCGAAGCCGCCGCGCGGCACGTGACCCGCTACCTGGCCAAGCGCGGCAAGGGCGTGGGGGTGCGCCTGGGCGTCAAGACCACGGGGTGCTCGGGCCTGGCCTACAAGCTCGAATACGTGGACGAGGTCGCCCCCGAGGACATGGTGTTCGAAGGGCACGGTGTGAAGCTGCTGATCGATCCCAAGAGCCTGGCCTACATCGATGGCACCGAGCTCGACTTCGTGCGCGAGGGCCTGAACGAGGGCTTTCGATTCAACAACCCGAACGAGCGCGACCGCTGCGGCTGCGGCGAGAGCTTCCGCGTCTGAGCGCCGGCTTTTTCGATCAAACCGCCTGCACGCAGCGTGTCGGCGGTTTTTTCTTGACATGAACCTGCAATCCAACGATTTCGAGCTGTTTGGCCTGCCGCAGCGCTTCGCCCAGGACCGCGCGGCGATCGACGCGCGCTGGAAGGCCTTGCAGCGTGAAGCCCATCCTGACCGCTTCGCGGCGCAGGGCGCGGCGGCGCAGCGCGTGGCCATGCAGTGGTCGGTGCGCATCAACGAGGCCTACCAGCGCCTGAAGGACCCGCTCAAGCGCGCCGCCTACCTGTGCGAGCTGGGCGGCGCGCCCATCCAGGCCGAGAGCAACACCGCCATGCCTGCGGCCTTCCTGATGGAGCAGATGGCCTGGCGCGAGGCGCTCGAGGAGGCGGACAGCGCGGCCGATCTGGAGCGCCTGGAGGCCGAGCTGATGCGCTCGCGCCGCGAGACGCTGCAGGGCCTGGAGCAGCTGCTCGACGCCCAGGGCGACTTTGGCGCCGCAGCCCAGCAGGTGCGGGCGCTGATGTTCATCGAGCGTTTTGCCGGCGACGTCGAAGCACGCATCGAGAAGATGGACACTGGCGAACAAGGACAATAACGGCCATGGCATTGCTACAGATTTCAGAACCCGGCCAGTCGCCCGATCCGCACCAGCGGCGCATCGCGGTGGGCATAGACCTCGGCACCACCCATTCCCTGGTGGCTGCCGTGCGCAGCGGCGTGGCCGAATGCCTGCCCGACGCGCAGGGCCGCGTGGTCCTGCCCTCGGTGGTGCGCTACCTGGCCGGCAATGCCCGGCAGATCGGCTTCGACGCCCATGGCGCCCAGGCCGAGGACCCCGAGAACACCATCGCCTCGGTCAAACGCTTCATGGGCCGCGGCCTGCAGGACATCGCGGGCCGCGACAAGCTGCCCTACCGCTTCGTCGACAAGCCCGGCATGGTGGGCCTGCACACGCGCGTCGGCGAGAAGTCCCCGGTCGAGGTCAGCGCCGAGATCCTGGCCACGCTGCGCTACCGCGCCGAGGACAGCTTCAACGACGACCTCTATGGCGCCGTGATCACGGTGCCGGCCTATTTCGACGACGCCCAGCGCCAGGCCACCAAGGACGCCGCCCAACTGGCCGGCATCCCCGTGCTGCGCCTGATCAACGAACCGACCGCGGCTGCCATCGCCTACGGCCTGGACAACGCCAGCGAAGGCATTTACGCGGTCTATGACCTCGGCGGCGGTACCTTCGACATCTCCGTCCTGCGCCTGACGCGCGGCGTGTTCGAGGTGATCGCCACCGGCGGCGACTCGGCCCTGGGTGGCGACGACTACGACCGCGCGCTGGCCGACGCCATGCTGGCGCAGGCCGGCCTGCAGGCCGTATCGGCCGGCGACAAGGCGGCGATCCATATGGCGGCGCGCCGCGCCAAGGAGGCCTTGTCCGACGCCGAGGCCACCACGGTAAGCGCCACGTTGGCCGGTACGCCGGTCGAGTTCCAGGTCGCACGCACCCAGTTCGAGACGGTGACGGCCGAGCTCACGGCCCGCACCATCGCGGCCGTGCGCAAGGCCTTGCGCGACGCCCGGCTGGCCAGGGACGAGGTGCAGGGCGTGGTGCTGGTCGGCGGCTCCACGCGCATGCCCCAGGTGCGCCGTGCCGTGGCCGGGTTCTTCGGCCGCGAGCCGCTGACCAACCTCAACCCCGACGAGGTCGTGGCGCTGGGCGCGGCCCTGCAGGCCAACCAGCTCGCCGGCAACGACCCCACGGGCGAGCTGCTGCTGCTCGACGTGATCCCGCTGTCCCTGGGGCTGGAGACCATGGGCGGCCTGGTCGAGCGCATCGTGCACCGCAACGAGACCATCCCCACGGCCAAGGCCCAGGATTTCACCACCTACAAGGACGGCCAGACCGCGCTGGCGCTGCACGTGGTGCAGGGCGAGCGCGACCTGGTGGCCGACTGCCGCAGCCTGGCCCGCTTCGAGTTGCGCGGCATCCCGCCCATGGCGGCCGGCGCCGCGCGCATCCGCGTGACCTTCACCGTCGACGCCGACGGCCTGCTCAGCGTCAGCGCCAAGGAGCTCGGCAGCGGCGTGGAGGCCCATATCGACGTCAAGCCCTCCTACGGCCTGTCGGACGCGCAGATCGCCGCCATGCTGCAGGACAGTTTCAGTACGGCCGAGGCCGACATGAAGGCGCGCGCCCTGGTCGAGGCCCGCGTCGACGCCGAGCGCATGCTGCTGGCCACGCAGAGCGCGCTCGACGCCGATGGGCAACTGCTCAAGCCCGAGGAGCGCGCTGCAATCGAGGCGCTGATGCTGGCGCTGCGCGAGGCCGCCGCGCGCGAGACCGAGGCCAAGGCGATCGAGGACGCGACCCAGGCGCTGGCCAAGGGCACCGAGGCCTTTGCCGCCGAACGCATGAACCACGGCATCCAGAAAGCCCTGGCCGGCCGGAACGTGGAAACCATTTGAGGACAAGCAAGCCCATGGCCGTGATCAAGATTCTTCCGCATGCAGAGTACTGCCCCCACGGCGCCGAGCTGAGGGCGCCGGCCGGCACCTCGATCTGCGAGGCCCTGCTCGACAACGACATCGCGATCGAGCATGCCTGCGACATGAGCTGCGCTTGCACCACCTGCCACGTGATCGTGCGCGAGGGCTTCAACAGCCTGAACGAGCTCGACGAGAACGAGGAAGACCTGCTCGACCGTGCCTGGGGCCTGGAGCCCAACTCGCGCCTGTCCTGCCAGGCCATCGTCGGGCAGCAGGACCTCGTCGTGGAGATCCCCAAGTACTCGATCAACCACGCCAAAGAGAATCATTGATGTCCAGGCAAATCGTTCTCGACACCGAGACCACCGGCCTGTCCGCCGAGGGTGGCGATCGCATCATCGAACTCGGCTGCGTCGAGCTGCTCAACCGCAAGCTGACCGGCAACAACCTGCACTTCTACTTCAACCCCGGGCGCGACAGCCACGAGGACGCGCTCAAGGTGCACGGCATCAGCAACGAGTTCCTGCGCGACAAGCCCAGGTTCGGCGAGCTGGCCGAGGAAATCCTGGCCTACCTGCAGGGCGCCGAGCTCATCATCCACAACGCGGCCTTCGACGTGGGCTTCCTGAACAAGGAGCTCGAGCTGATCGGCAAGCAGCGCCTGAGCGAGTTCGTGTCCGGCGTGACCGACAGCCTGGCCCTGGCCAAGGAGATGTTCCCGGGCAAGCGCAACAGCCTCGATGCGCTGTGCGACCGCCTGGGCGTGGACAACTCGGGTCGTACGCTGCACGGCGCCCTGCTCGACGCCGAGCTGCTGGCCGATGTCTACATCAACCTCACGCGCGGCCAGGACGCGCTGCTGATCGACCTGACCCCCGAGGCGCAGGGCGGTGGCGAGGCCACGCGCATCGACCTCAGCGGCTTCCAGCTGCCCGTGCTCGCCGCCAACGAACAGGAACAGGCTGCGCACGAGGACCTGCTGAACCAGCTCGACAAGGCCAGCGGCGGCAAGACGGTCTGGCGACTTGTTTCGCCGGCGGCGGAAGCGCAAAATTCTGTGGCATAATCGACGTTTTCGCCGGATAGCAAACGATCCGGTTAAAAGGGTGATTAGCTCAGCGGTAGAGCACTGCCTTCACACGGCAGGGGTCGCAGGTTCAAACCCTGCATCACCCACCAATTCAAAAGCCAGCGCATGCGCTGGCTTTTTCCTTTTCGGGTCTGCGCCGAACGGGCGCCGTCGCAAATGTCCCGAGCCGTGCCGTGGCCAGCTTCGCCTAGCCCGAAGTTCCTCCAAGCTGTGAGCGAGTTTGTCCTTGTGCGACAAGCACTTGCAGTGAGAGCGGGGTTCCGGTTTCTGTCTACGCGCTGATCTGCTCGATCAACTCGAGGGCGCGCCGCTGCTTGGCATTGGGCGTGGTGACGATGTCGAACGTCGGCGCCTGGGGCCCGGCGCCGGGCGTGTGACAGGTGTTGCGCACGACGGTGGCCAGCTCCGCCATCAAGGTGGAGAAGCTGTGCACCGGCGTGCCGTCATCGAGCGTGTGGCTCGCCGCCTTGTCCAGCGCCTTCTTGGATCGCCTGGCCGGCGCCACCGGGTCGCGCACGGCCTTGGCCGCCTGGTCGGTGTCGGCGAACATCAATTCGCGCCAGGCCTCGCGCATGTGCCATTCCACATAGTAGGCCAGCATGCACAGCAGGATGTGCGAGCGCACCCGATCGGCCGTGCGGTGGTGGATCGGGCGCACCTTCAGGTCCACCGTCTTGAGTGAGCGGAATGCCCGCTCCACATTGGCCAGCGCATCGAGCTGCAAACTGGTGAACCCAAGAAATTCGCCCGCCATGCCCACACCCCTCGCCCAAGCAAGCGCCGCTGAGCTGCAGCGCCACCTCGCCGAACTCACCGGCCACACCGTGGCCCATGTGCGCCCCTACGGCAAGCACCTGCTGATCCAGATGCAACGTGACGACGCCGTCGATACCGTGGCGCGTTTGACCGAGGTCGCACGCAACAAGTACACGGCAGCGTTTCGCAGTCACACTGGCCGCTGGGAGCCGTTGCCGGCTCCAGTGGCCGACCTGAAGCAAACCGCCGAACTCGTCACCACCCTTCTGGCGCCCTATCTTGAGCCCTGAAATACATAAAGTTATTTCAGGGATGTTGTACTAGTTGCTTAAGTTGCTTACGGCGTGCCGGCAGTGAACGCCGGCCCGCTCGACTCTGGCCCCGGCAGCCGCATCTGCGCCGCCAGCGCCACGCGCACGCAGTCCTTGATGTGCTGCTCGCCCAGATAGCGCAGGGTGGTGTAGCCGATGGCGGCCGAGACCGCCTGGCCTGCCAGCGGAACGAAGCGTGCGGCCTGGCCAGCGCTCAGGCGCAAGCCGATGGCCTGGGCTGCACGCAGCAGCAGGTCGCGCGTGATGAAGCGGCCTATCAGCACCGAGCCGATCATGGCCACGGCCTTTTGCACGCGCTCGCGCTGCGAAGGGGCCAGACGGTCGATCTGGTCGGGTAGCAGGCCGAACTCACCGCTGATTCTCGGGATCAGGCGCGCCAGCAGGGCCGCATCCACGGCCCAGTCCAGGCCGGGCAGGGGCACGACGCCGGCGGCTGCAGCGACCAAGGCGCGCTTGTGCAGCAGGGCGCGGCTGCGTTGCACGGCCTGTTTGAGCGCCGGATGGTCGGCGGCCAGTTCCATGGCGGAGGGCATGGGCTCAGCCTTTCGCGTGTGGAGGATGTCGCAACTGTAGCGCGGAGCGGCCTGGCTGGGCTCCCGCTGGCCCTCACCCCCGCCCTCTCCCAGAGGGAGAGGAAGCTAAATCAACAAACTCAGGTAGTCGCCTGCTCGATCTGTTCGCTGAGATGCAGCCATTTCTCCTCCAGCGCCTCGAGCTCGTCGTTGACGGCCTTGAGCTCGCGGCCGGCCTCGGCGATCGCGTTGGCCGGCTGCGGCGCGGCCAGGCGCTGCTCGAGCTCGCTCCTCTGCGCGTTCAGTGCGGCCATGCGCTGCTCGGTCTGCTCCAGCGCGCGCCTGAGCGGCCGGGTCTTCTCTGCGAGCTGCTGGCGGCGCTGGGCGTCCAGGCGCCGCTGTTCGGCGCCGCGCGGCGCGTTGTCTGGCGCGGCGACGGGGGCCGCGACCTCGGGCGCCGCCGCTGTGCGTTCAGCCTCGCGTGCCTGCTCGCGCAGGCGCTTGGCCTCTTCGAGCAGGTAGCGCTGGTAGTCGTCGAGGTCGCCGTCGAAGGGCGCCACTCCGCCGCGGCCGACCAGCCAGAACTCGTCGCAGACGGCGCGCAGCAGGGCGCGGTCGTGGCTGACCAGCATCACCGTGCCTTCGAACTCGTTGAGCGCCATCGACAGCGCCTCGCGCGTGGCCAGGTCCAGGTGGTTGGTCGGCTCGTCGAGCAGCAGCAGGTTGGGGCGCTGCCAGACGATCATGGCCAGCACCAGGCGCGCCTTCTCGCCGCCGCTCATGGTGCCCACGGACTGCTTGACCATGTCGCCGCTGAAGTTGAAGGTGCCGAGGTAGTTGCGCAGGTCCTGCTCGCGGCTCGATTCGCGGGCGTTCGCGCCGAGCTCCTTGGCCAGGCGCACCATGTGCTCCAGCGGGTTGTCCTGCGGGCGCAGCACGTCGAGCTCCTGCTGGGCGAAGTAGCCGATGTTCAGCCCCTTGCCCTCGGTCACGGTGCCAGCCAGCGGCCCCATGGTGCGGGCGATGGTCTTCACCAGCGTGGACTTGCCCTGGCCGTTGGCGCCCAGGATGCCGATGCGCTGGCCGGCCAGCACGGTGCGGTTGACGCCCTGCAGGATGGTCTTGACCTCGCCGTCGCCGCGGTAGCCGAAGCTGGCGTCGGTGATGGCCAGCATGGGGTTGGGCAGGTTGTCCGGTTCCTTGAACTCGAACGTGAACTCGGCGTTGGCCAGCACCGGCGCGATCTTTTCCATGCGCTCCAGGGCCTTGACCCGGCTCTGGGCCTGCTTGGCCTTGCTGGCCTTGGCCTTGAAGCGGTCGATGAACTTCTGCAGGTGGGCGATCTTGTCCTGCTGCCGCGCGAAGGCGGCCTGCTGCAGGGCCAGCTGCTGGGCCTGCAGCGTCTCGAAGGCGCTGTAGTTGCCGCCGTAGCGTGTCAAGCGGGCGTTGTCCAGGTGCAGGGTGACGTTGGTGATGGCGTCGAGGAACTCGCGGTCGTGGCTGATCACGATCAGCGTGCCGGGGTAGCGCTTGAGCCAGGCCTCGAGCCAGACCAGGGCGTCCAGGTCCAGGTGGTTGGTGGGCTCGTCCAGCAGCAGCAGGTCGGACGGGCACATCAGCGCGCGCGCCAGCTGCAGACGCATGCGCCAGCCGCCGGAGAAGCTGTTGACCGGCTGCCCGAGCTCGCCGGTCTTGAAGCCCAGGCCCAGGATCAGGGCCTGGGCGCGCGAGGCGGCGTCGTGCTCGCCGGCGTCGGCCAGGTCGCTGTGCGCGTGGGCGATGGCCATGCCGTCGCCCGAGGTCTCGGCTGCGGCCAATGCGGTCTTGGCCTCGGCCAGGCGCGTGTCTCCGCCCAGCACGAAGTCGGTGGCGCTTTCATCGGTTTCCGGCATGTTCTGCGCCACCTGGGCCAGGCGCCACTGCGCGGGCATGGCGAAGTCGCCGCCGTCCTCGTGCAGCGTGCCGTTGAGCAGGGCGAACAGGGTGGACTTGCCGGCGCCGTTGCGGCCCACCAGGCCGACCTTCTCGCCGGGGTTGAGGGTGACCGAGGCACCATCGAGCAGCACCTTCGCGCTGCGGCGAAGGACGAGGTTCTTGAGCGTGATCATGGTTGGGAGGGCAGGGTGGCCAGCGCCTCGCGCGTGGCCAGCAGCACCTGGTCGTCGCCGGCGCTGGTGGACAGCCAGACGACTTCGAGCTGCGGGAAGGCGGCCTCGAAATGCGCGCGCTCGTGGCCGATCTCCAGCACCAGCACGGCCTGCGGGTTCATGCGGGCCGGCGCATCGCGCAGCAGGGCGCGCACGAAATCCATGCCGTCGGCGCCGCCGGCCAGCGCCAGGGCGGGTTCGGCCTGGTACTCGGCGGGCAGGGCGGCCATGCTCTCGGCGTTGACGTAGGGCGGGTTGCACAGGATCAGGTCGAAGCGGCCCTCGACCGCCTGCAGACCGTCCGATTCGATGAGCGCGATGCGTTTGCCGAGCTGGTGCTTGTCGACGTTGATGCGTGCCACGGCCAGGGCATCGGGCGAGATGTCGGCGCCGACCACGCTGACCTCGGGGTAGGCCATGGCCGCCAGCACGGCCAGGCTGCCGTTGCCGGTGCACAGGTCCAGCACGCGCAGTGATTGAGCCCCCACGCTCGCCACTTCGTGTGCTTCGCTGCCCCCCGAGGGGGCGCTCGCTTGCTTGGGGCGGCCCGGCACAGCGCTCGGCTCGCTCAGCCAGGGGTCTATGGTCCCGTCGGCCAGCAGCTCGGCAATGAAGCTGCGCGGCACGATGGCACGCTCGTCGACGTAGAAGGGCACGCCCTGCAGCCAGGCCTCGCGCGTCAGGTAGGCGGCGGGTCGGCGGGTGGCGATGCGCTGCGTGACGAGCGCCTCGACCTGCGTCTGCTGGTCGGGCGTGACCGGCCGGCTACCGACCCCGTCTTCGCCCTCCAGTGCGCTGGAAAGCGGCAGGCCCAGGCGCCACAGCACCAGCCAAGCGGCCTCGTCGAAGGCGTTGCCCGTGCCGTGGCCGAAGGCCACGCCGGCGGCGTCGAGGCGGCGCGCCGCCTCTTCTATCAATTCCAGGACGGTCATGCGGCGAGCCCGGTGTCGAGCTGTTCCAGGGTGCGGCGGTAGATGTTCTTGAGCGGCTCGATGTCGGCCACGACCACGTACTCGTCGACCTTGTGGATGCTCGCGTTGGGCGGGCCGAGCTCGACCACCTGGGGGCAGATCTGGGCGATGAAACGGCCGTCGCTGGTGCCTCCGGTGGTGGACAGCTGGGCGGCGATGCCGGTCTCGGCGCGGATCGCCTGCTGCACCGCGTCGACCAGGGTGCCGGGCGTGGTCAGGAAGGGCAGGCCGCCTAGGGTCCAGGCCAGTTCGTAGTCCAGGCCGTGCCGGTCCAGCACGGCCTGCAGGCGCTGCTGCAGGGCCTCGGGCGTGGACTCGGTGCAGAAGCGGAAGTTGAAATCGATCACCACGCTGCCCGGGATCACATTGCTCGCCCCCGTGCCGCCGTGGATGTTGCTGACCTGCCAGCTGGTGGGCTGGAAGAAGTCGTTGCCGCGGTCCCATTCGATGGACACCAGCTCGGCCAGCGCGGGCGCGACCAGGTGGATGGGGTTCTTCGCCAGATGCGGGTAGGCGATGTGGCCCTGCACGCCCTTCACCGTGAGCTTGCCGCTCATGGTGCCGCGCCGGCCGTTCTTGATCATGTCGCCGGTGCGCTCCACCGAGGTGGGCTCGCCGACGATGCAGAAGTCGGGGGCCTCGCCGCGCTGCCTGAGCCGCTCGCAGACCACCACGGTGCCGTCGACGGCCGGGCCTTCCTCGTCGCTGGTCAGCAGGAAGGCCAGGCCCAGGGTGGGTTCGGGCCGGGCGGCGAGGAATTCCTCGACCGCGACCACCATGGCGGCCAGCGAGGTCTTCATGTCGCTCGCGCCGCGGCCGTAGAGCCGGCCCTCGCGGTGCGTGGGCGTGAACGGGTCGCTGTGCCATTGCGCCAGCGGGCCGGTGGGCACCACGTCGGTGTGGCCGGCAAAGGCCAGCGTGGCCATGCCACGGCCGGGGCGGCGCGCCCAGAGGTTGCGCACGCGGAAATCGGCAGGGCCGCTGGCTATGACCTCGCAGACGAAGCCCAGCGGCGCCAGGCGCGCCACGAGGATGTCGATGCAGCCCTCGTCGGCCGGCGTGACCGAAGGGCGCGAAATCAGTTGTTCGGCAAGGCGAAGCGTGTCAGACATGAATCCGGAATATTGAGGGGAGGGCGGCTCAGACGCTGCCCAGGTGCGATCCGCTGCCCCGGCCGCTGCTGCCAAAGCCGGTCGTGCCAAAGCCCGAGGGCCGCACGTCCAGCGTGATTTCGGTGAAGGAGGGCTCGTCGCTCGGCATCTCGTCCTGGGGCGAGGTCTTGCGCACGAAGTCGTTCTGCAGGCGCCACATCAGGTTGGTCGGCGAGTCCGCCTGGGCCAGGCCCTCCCGGCGCTCCACCTTGCCCTCCAGGATCAGGCGCGCGATGTCCTGCTCGAAGCTCTGCGAGCCCTCGGCGATGGACTTGTCCATGGCCTCCTTGACGCCGGAGAAGTCGCCCTTCTCGATCAACTCGGCCACCAGGCGCGTGTTGAGCAGCACCTCGACCGCGGGCAGCCGGGCGTTGTCCACCGTGCGCAGCAGGCGCTGCGAGATCACGGCCTTGAGCGCCGCGGCCAGGTCGCCGACCAGGGTGGGGCGCACCTCGACGGGGTAGAAGCTCAGCACCCGGTTGAGCGCCTGGTAGCTGTTGCTGGCGTGCATGGTGGCCAGGCACAGGTGGCCCGACTGCGCGTAGGCGATGGCGGCGGACATGGTTTCGCGGTCGCGGATCTCGCCGATCAGGATCACGTCGGGCGCCTGGCGCAGGGCGTTCTTCAGCGCCACTTGCAGCGACTGGGTGTCCGCGCCGACCTCGCGCTGGTTGACTACCGACTTGCGGTTGCGGAACACGAACTCCATCGGATCCTCGATCGTCAGGATATGGCCGGCCGCGTTCTCGTTGCGGTAGTCGATCATGGAGGCCAGCGTGGTGCTCTTGCCGGCACCCGTGGCGCCGACCATCAGCAGCAGGCCGCGCCGCTCCATGATCAGCTGGGACAGGATGGGCGGCAGGTTCAGCGTGGCCAGGGGCGGGATGTCGGGCGTGATGTAGCGGATCACGGCCGCGTAGCTGCCGCGCTGGCGCAAGGCGCTGAAGCGGAAGTTGCCCACGCCCTCCAGCGGGACCGCCAGGTTGAGCTCGCCCGTTTCGCGCAGTTCCTCGATGCGGTTGGGCGGAATCAGCTCGGACAGCAGGTTCAGCGTGGCCTCGGGCGGCAGGACCTGGTTGTTGACCGCGATGCACTGCCCGTTGATCTTGATGAGCACGGGCGAATGGGCCGACAGGTAGACGTCCGAGGCCTTGCGCTCGGCCATCAGGCGCAGGATGCGCTCCAACATGTTCATGCGCGGTCTTTCATCTTCCTGTCGGCCTTTTGGTTACAGCTCAGTCGCGCAGCAGGTCGTTGATGCTGGTCTTGGCGCGGGTCTGGGCGTCCACCCGCTTGACGATGATGGCGGCGTACAGGCTGTACTTGCCGCCGGCCTTGGGCAGGGTGCCGCTGATCACCACCGAGCCGGCCGGAATGCGGCCGTAGCTCACTTCGTCCTTCTCGCGGTCGTAGATCGGGGTGCTCTGGCCGATGTACACGCCCATGGAGACCACCGAGTTTTCCTCCACGATCACGCCTTCGACGACTTCCGAGCGCGCGCCGATGAAGCAGTTGTCCTCGATGATGGTCGGGTTGGCCTGCAGCGGCTCCAGCACGCCGCCGATGCCCACGCCGCCGGAGAGGTGCACATTCTTGCCGATCTGTGCGCAGGAGCCCACGGTGGCCCAGGTGTCGACCATGGTGCCCTCGTCCACGTAGGCGCCGATGTTCACGTAGCTGGGCATCAGGATGGCGCCCTTGGCGATGAAGCTGCCGCGGCGCGCCACGGCCGGCGGCACCACGCGCACGCCGGTGGCCTTCATTTCCTCTTCGGAGAGGTGGGCAAACTTGGTCGGCACCTTGTCGTAGAAGCCCAGGTCGCCGGCGCGCATGAGCTCGTTGTCCTTGAGGCGGAAGGACAGCAGCACCGCCTTCTTGATCCACTGGTGCACCGTCCACTGGCCCACGCCTTCGCGCGTGGCCACGCGCAGGTGGCCGTTGTTGAGCTCGGCGATCACATGCTCGACGGCGTCGGCCACTTCCTTGGGCGCGGCGGCGGCAGAGATGTTGGCGCGGTTGTCCCAGGCGGTGTCGATGATTTGCTGCAGTTGTTGGCTCATGTGCTTGACTTCGGGTTGGATGAGATGAATTGAACGATGCGCTGCGCGGCTTCCAGGCATTCGGCGGTTTCCGCCACCAGGGCCATGCGCACGCGGCCGCGTCCCGGGTTCTGGCCGGCCACCTCGCGCGCGAGGTAGCTGCCGGGTAACACGGTCACATTGTATTGAGCCAGCAAGGCCCGCGCGAACTCGGTGTCGCTGCCGCCCCAGGCGGCGGGCACGCCGGCCCAGAGGTAGAAGCCTGCATCGGGCAGAGCCACGTCCATCACGCCGGCCAAGAGCGGCGTGACCTGGGCGAACTTGTCGCGGTACATGGCACGGTTCTCGACCACATGCGCCTCGTCGTTCCAAGCCGCGATGCTGGCGGCCTGAACCACGGGGCTCATGGCGCTGCCGTGGTAGGTGCGGTAGAGCAGGAATTGCCTGAGGATGGCGGCGTCGCCGGCCACGAAGCCGCTGCGCATGCCCGGCACGTTGCTGCGCTTGGACAGGCTGGTGAAGGCGACCAGGCGTCTGAAATCGGTGCGGCCCAGCTTGACGGCAGCCTCCAGGCCGCCCAGCGGCGGCTCGTCGCGGAAGTAGATCTCGCTGTAGCACTCGTCCGAGGCGATGACGAAGCCATGGCGGTCGCTGAGCTCGAACAGGCGTTGCCATTCCTGCAGCGGCATGACGGCGCCGGTCGGGTTGCCCGGCGAGCAGACATAAAGCAGCTGGGTGCGCGCCCAGACGGCCTCGGGCACGCTGTCCCAGTCCACGGCGAAGTTGCGCGCCGGGTCGCTGGGCGCGTAGTGGGGCCGGGCGCCGGCCAGCAGGGTGGCGCCCTCGTAGATCTGGTAGAAGGGGTTGGGGCAGACCACGGTGGCCCCTTCGCGCGTAGCGTCGACCACGGTCTGGGCGAAGGCGAACAGGGCCTCGCGCGAGCCGTTCACGGGCAGGATCTGCGTTGCCGGGTCTAGGCTGACCCCGTAGCGACGCTGCAGCCAGCCGGCGCAGGCCTGGCGCAGGGCCGGCGTGCCGCCGGTGGCCGGGTAGCCGGCCAGGCCGGTGTCTAGCGCAGCCGCCAGGGCCTGCTTCAGAAACAAGGGCGTGGCGTGCTTGGGCTCGCCTATGCCCAGGCTGATGGGCGAAAAGGCCGGATTCGGCGTCACGGACGCAAAAAGTTCTCGCAGCCGCTCGAAAGGATAGGGCTGCAGGGTCGCCAGGAGGGGATTCATGCCCTGGATTATCCGGGATAGTCACCCGCCCACCGGAGGTGGTCGGTTAACATTGCCCGCTGGCGCCGGCCTCGCCGCGCCCAGGTCCCTAGGTCCTCCCGCGCCAGCCGGTGCGGGCTGCTTCGAATACAAGTTCGCCGTGCGTCTCAATTCCATCAAGTTATCCGGGTTCAAATCCTTCGCCGAGCCCACCAACTTCATGCTGCCGGGGCAGCTGGTGGGTGTGGTGGGGCCGAACGGCTGCGGCAAGTCCAACATCATGGACGCCGTGCGCTGGGTGCTGGGCGAGTCCAAGGCCTCCGAGCTGCGCGGCGAGTCCATGCAGGACGTGATCTTCAACGGCACCACCAGCCGCAAGCCGGCCAGCCGCTCCAGCGTGGAGCTGGTGTTCGACAACGCCGACCACCGCGCCGGCGGCCAGTGGAGCCAGTTCACCGAGATCGCGGTCAAGCGCGTGCTCACGCGTGACGGCACCAGCAGCTACTACATCAACAACCAGCCGGTGCGCCGGCGCGACGTGCAGGACGTGTTCCTGGGCACCGGCCTGGGCCCGCGCGCCTACGCCATCATCGGCCAGGGCACGATCAGCCGCATCATCGAGTCGCGCCCGGAAGAGCTGCGCCTGTTCCTCGAGGAAGCGGCGGGCGTCTCCAAGTACAAGGAGCGGCGCCGCGAGACCGAGAACCGCCTGTCCGACACGCGCGAGAACCTGACCCGGGTCGAGGACATCCTGCGCGAGCTCAACAGCAACCTCGACAAGCTGGAAAAGCAGGCCGAGGTGGCCCAGAAATACACCCAGCTGCAGGCCGACGCCACGCTCCGGCAGCACCAGCTGTGGTTCCTCAAGCGCGCCGAGGCCGAGGCCGACCAGGGCAAGCTCAAGGCCGAGGCCGACAAAGCGGTCAACGACCTCGAGTCGCGCGTGGCCGATCTGCGCCATGTCGAGGCCGACCTCGAGACCATACGCCAGGCGCATTACACGGCGGGGGACCAAGTCAACCAGGCCCAGGGCCAGCTCTACGAGGCCAGTGCCGAGGTGGGCCGGCTGGAGGCCGAGATCCGTTTCGTGGTGGAAGGCCGCCAGCGCGCCGAGCAGCGCCTGGCCCAGCTCAGGGAGCAGGCCGCGCAGTGGGCGGCGCGCAAGGACGAGGCCCTGGCCGAGACCGAGACCCTGGCCGCCCAGGCCATGGAGGCCGAGGAAAAGGCCGCGCTGCTGGCCGCCCAGGTCGAGGAGCAGGCCCTGGCCCTGCCCGACCTCGAGGACGGGCTGCGCCAGGCCCAGGCGCGCGCCAACGCGCAGCGCGCCAGCGTGACCCAGGTGCAGCAGCAGATCCAGGTGCTGGCGGCCGACCAGCGCAACATCGAGGAGCAGTCGCGCCAGCTGGACCAGCGCCGCGAGCGCCTGAGCGCGGACCGCAATGCCCTGGCCGCGCCCGACGCGCAGCGCCTGGCCAACCTGCAGGGCCAGCTTTCGGCGGCCGAGGAGGGCGCGGCCGTGGCCGACGCCCGCCTGCAGGAGCTGCAGGAGCAGGTGCCCCAGCTCGACGAGGTGCGCCGCGCCTTGCAGCAGGCCGTGAACCAGGAGTCGGCCAGGCAGGCCGACCTGTCGGCGCGCATGGAGGCGCTCAAGGCGCTGCAGGAGAAGGTGCGCACCGACGGCAAGCTCAGGCCCTGGCTGGCCAAGCATGGCCTGGACAGCTTGCAAGGCCTGTGGAGCCGCATCCACATCGAGCAAGGCTGGGAGAACGCGCTGGAGGCCGCGCTGCGCGAGCGCCTGGGCGCGCTCGAGGTCTCGCGCCTGGACATGGTGCGCGCCTTCGCCGCCGACGCGCCGCCGGCCAAGCTGGTCTTCTACAGCCCGCCCCAGGCGGCCTTGCCGGAGAAAGCCGGCGCGCTGCCGCGCCTGGCCGACCTGCTGCGCCTGAACGATGCCGGCCTGCGCGCCCTGCTGGGCGACTGGCTCAGCGGCTGCTACACCGCCCCCAGCTTCGAGGAGGCGCTGGCCCAGCGTGGCCAGCTGCAGCCCGGCGAGCTGATCTACGTGAGCTCGGGCCACGCGGTCAGCGCGCATGGCGTGAGCTTTTACGCCCAGGACTCCGAGCAGGCCGGCCTGCTGGCACGCGCCCAGGAGATCGAGAACCTCGAGAAACAACTGCGCGCCCAGGCCCTGATCAGCGAGGAGGCGCGTGCCGCGCTGGTGCGCGCCGAGGCCGCCTACGCTGACGCCTCGCAACGCCTGGTCACGGCGCGGCGCGAGGCCAGCGAGTCGCAGGCGCGCGCGCACGAGCTGCAGGTGGAGAGCCTGCGCCTGACCCAGCTGGCCGAGCAGACCCGCGCGCGCAGCGAGCAGATTGCCGGCGACCTGGCCGAGGTCGACGCCCAGCTCGATGCACTGCAGGAGCGCCGCGTGACGGCCGAGGCACGCTTCGAGGAGCTGGACATGCAGCTGGCCGACAGCCAGGAGCGCCATGCCCAGCTCGACGAGCGCGTGATCGAGGCCGAGCGCAAGCTGGCCGAATGCCGCGAGCAGCAGCGCAGCCTGGAGCGTCAGGCCCAGGAGGCCACCTTCGCCGAGCGCAGCCTGCAGGCGCGCCGCGCCGAGCTCTCTCGCGCCATCGAGACCGCCGCCCAGCAGGCACAGGGCCTGGCCGCCGAGGAGCAGCGCGCCCACGACGAGCTGGCCCGCCTGACCGACGCCGCGGCCCAGGCCGGGCTGCAGGGCGCGCTCTCGCTCAAGCACGAGCGCGAGCAGACCCTGGGCGCCCGCCGCAGCGAGTACGACGATCTCACGGCCAAGCTGCGCGCCAGCGACGAGCGCCGCCTCAAGCTCGAGCGCGAGCTCGACCCGATGCGCCAGCGCATCACCGACTTCCAGCTCAAGGAGCAGGCCGCGCGCCTGGGCCTGGAGCAGTACGCACAGCTGCTCGCCGACAACCAGGCCGACCTGGAGGCTGTGGCCCGCTCGGTGGCCGAGGGCGCGGTGCGCCTGGCTGGCCTGCAGGGCGAGATCGACCGCCTGCACCGCGAGATCGCCGCCCTGGGCGCGGTCAACCTGGCGGCGCTGGACGAGCTCAGCAGCGCGCGCGAGCGCAAGACCTTCCTCGACGCCCAGTCGGCCGACCTGACCGAGGCCATGACCACGCTGGAGGACGCGATCAAGAAGATCGACGGCGAGACGCGCGAGCTGCTGGCCGGCACCTTCAAGACCGTCAACGAGCATTTCGGCCGCATGTTCCCCGAGCTGTTCGGCGGCGGCAATGCCAAGCTCATGATGACCGGCGAGGAGATACTGGACTCCGGCGTGCAGGTCATGGCCCAGCCGCCGGGCAAGAAGAACCAGACCATCCACCTGCTGTCGGGCGGCGAGAAGGCGCTGACCGCGATCGCGCTGGTGTTCGCGATCTTCCAGCTCAACCCGGCGCCGTTCTGCCTGCTCGACGAGGTCGACGCGCCGCTGGACGACGCCAACACCGAACGCTACGCCAAGCTGGTGGCCAGCATGAGCAAGGAAACCCAGTTCCTGTTCATCAGCCACAACAAGATCGCCATGGAGATGGCCGAGCAGCTGATCGGCGTCACCATGCAGGAGCAAGGCGTCTCGCGCATCGTGGCGGTGGACATGGAGTCCGCCGTCGGCATGGCCGAGGCGGCCTGATACCCGATACACGAGGCAACACACGCATGAGTTCATTGCAGATAGGACTGGCGGTCGCCGGCGGCCTGGTGCTCGCCGGCGTGGTGGCGCACAGCGCCTGGTTCTCGCGCCGCAACGCGCCGCGCCAGGCCCGGCCCGAGGCTCGCCCCGCCGAAGAGCCTCGCCTTGACCCGCCGCTGGAAGCGCCGGGCGAGCGCCAGGAGCCGAGCTTCGATTCCACGCTGGCGCCCCTGCCGCTGCCCGAGAAGAAGCCCGGCCTGGACGCGCTGATCGACGTGATCGCGCCGATCGCGCTCGAGGGCCTGGTCTCGGGCGACGCGGCGCTGGCGGCCCTGCCGCCCACGCGCCGCGCCGGCAGCAAGCCGTTTGCCATCGAGGGCCTGAACGAGGCCACCGGGCATTGGGAGCTGCCGCTCGCCGGCCAGCGCTACACCGCGTTCCAGGCCGGCGTGCAGCTGGCCAACCGCATTGGCGCGTTGAACGAGATCGAGTATTCGGAATTCGTGATGAAGGCGCAGGCCTTCGCCGACGCCGTGAACGGCGCGCCCGAGTTTCCGGAAATGCTCGACGAGGTCAACCGCGCGCGCGAGCTCGACCAGTTCGCCGGCGAGCACGACGCCCAGCTCGGCTTCACGCTGCGCGCGCGCAGCGCGGCCTGGAGCCCGGGCTATGTGCAGCAGAACGCGGCGCGCCTGGGCTTCGTGGCCGGGGCGATCCCGGGGCGCATGGTGCTGCCCGCCAGCACCACCGGCCTGCCGCCCATCCTGGTCCTGTCCTTCGACACCCAGGCCGCGCTGGCCGACGACCCGGCCCAATCGGCCATCCGCGAGCTCACGCTGAGCCTGGATGTGCCCCAGGTGCAGCGCGCCGAGCATCCCTTCCAGCGCCTGCGCGAGGCGGCCCAGGTCCTGGCCGAGGCCATGGACGGCTTGGTCACCGACGACCGCGGCCAACGCCTGGCGCAAGAGACCATGGACGGCATCGGCGCCGACCTCGAGCAGCTCTACGACACGCTGGACGCGCGCGACCTCTCGGCCGGCTCGCCCCAGGCGCGGCGGCTGTTTTCCTGAAGGCGGGCGGCGCCCAGCCGTTGCCGCCGCTTACCGAACGATTTTTCCTGCCTGCCATGGCCACCCTGGACCTTTTCTCCGCGGCGCTGCAGCCGTCCGAGCCGCCGGCCGCACGCGCCCAGGCGCTGCGCGCGCTGCTGCACCACCACGCCCATCTCTACTACACGCTGGACGCGCCGGAGATCCCCGACGCCGAGTACGACCGCCTGTTCCACGAGCTGCAGGCGCTGGAGGCGGCCCACCCCGAGCTGCGCGCCCCGGACTCGCCGACCCAGCGCGTGGGCGGCAAGCTGCTCGAGGCCTTTGCCAGCGTGCGCCACCGCGTGCCCATGCTCAGCATACGTACCGAGACCGACACCGAGGCCAGCGGGGCGCGCAATTTCGACGCGCGCGTGCGCCGCGAGCTGGGCTTGTCGGAGAGCGAGCCACCGATCGACTACGTGGCCGAGCTCAAGTTCGACGGCCTGGCCATGAGCCTGCGCTACGAGCATGGCGTGCTGGTCCAGGCCGCCACCCGCGGCGACGGCGAGGTGGGGGAGGATGTCACGCAGAACGTGCGCACCATCGGCCAAATTCCTTTGCGTTTGAATCCTGATGCGCACCCTGCGGGCGCGAAAGCCTTGGGGGTCCCTTCCGTGCTGGAAGTGCGCGGCGAGGTCTACATGCGCCGCGACGAGTTCGAGGCCATGAACGAGGCTCAGCGCGAGAAGGGCGAAAAGACATTCGTCAACCCGCGCAACGCCGCCGCCGGCGCGGTGCGCCAGCTCGACCCGGCCATCGCGGCCCAGCGGCCGCTGAGCTTCTATGCCTACGGCCTGGGCGACCTCACGCCGGCCGAGCAGGGCGGCCCGGCCTTCGAGTCGCATTACGACATGCTGCAGACCCTCAAGGCCTGGGGTTTCCCGGTGACCGAGCTCGTGGCCCGGGTGTCTGGCGCCGACGGGCTGGTGGCCTACCACCAGCGCATAGGTGCGTCCCGTGACCGCCTGCCGTTCGACATCGACGGCGTGGTCTACAAGGTCGACAGCCTGGCGCTGCAGCGCCGGCTCGGCTTCGTCACGCGCGAGCCGCGCTGGGCCGTGGCGCACAAGTACCCGGCCCAGGAGCAGCTGACCGTGATGCAGGGCATAGACGTGCAGGTCGGGCGCACCGGCAAGCTCACGCCGGTGGCACGTCTCGCCCCGGTGTTCGTCGGCGGCGTCACGGTGACCAACGCCACCCTGCACAACCTGTTCGAAATGCGGCGCAAGCGCGTGCGCGTGGGCGACACCGTGATCGTGCGTCGCGCCGGCGACGTGATCCCCGAGGTGGTGGGCGTGGTCGGCGGCCCTCGGGCTCACTACGTCCCCAACTTCCGCATGCCGCGCCGCTGCCCGGTCTGCGGCAGCACCGTGGTGCGCGAAAAGGGCGAGGTCAACCACCGCTGCACCGGCGGCCTGTTCTGCGCCGCACAGCGCAAGGAGGCCATACTGCATTTCGCCCAGCGCCGCGCCATGGACATCGAGGGCCTGGGCGAGAAGCTGGTCGACCAGCTGGTGGAGTCCCACGTGATCCGCACCCTGCCGGATCTCTACAAGCTGGGCTTGACGGCGCTCGCGAGCCTGGAACGCATGGCTGAGAAGTCCGCGCAAAACGTGCTCGACGCGCTGGAGAAGTCCAAGCAAACCACGCTGCCGCGCTTCCTGTTCGGCCTGGGGCTGCGCCACGTGGGCGAGGCCACGGCCAAGGACCTGGCGCGCCACTTCGGCCGCCTCGACGCCATCATGGACGCCAGCGTCGAGCAGCTACTCGAAGTCAACGACGTGGGGCCGGTGGTGGCGCAAAGCATCAGGACCTTCTTCGAGCAGCCGCACAACCGCGAGGTGGTCGAGCAGTTGCGCGCCTGCGGCGTGCGCTGGGAAGAGGGCGAGCCCGCGGCCCAGGCGCCCAAGCCGCTGGCCGGCAAAACCATCGTGCTGACCGGCACCCTGCCCACGCTGAGCCGCGATGAGGCCAAGGACCTGCTCGAGGCCGCCGGCGCCAAGGTGGCCGGCTCGGTCAGCAAGAAGACCGACTACGTGGTCGCCGGCGCGGAAGCCGGCAGCAAGCTCGACAAGGCGCAGGCGCTGGGCGTTCCCGTGCTGGACGAGGCGGGCCTGATGATCCTTTTGCAAGGAGAGCTTTCATGACGGTCCGTGAAATCCTCAAGATGGGCAACCCGCGCCTGCTGCGCGTGGCGCAGCCGGTCAAGGTCTTCGACACGCCCGAGCTGCACGCCCTGGTCGCCGACCTGCAGGACACCATGGTCGCCGCCAACGGTGCCGGCCTGGCCGCGCCGCAGATCGGCATGGACCTGCAGCTCGTGATCTTCGGCAGTGACGCGCCCAATCCGCGCTATCCCGATGCGCCGCGCGTGCCGCGCACCGTGCTGCTCAACCCCGTGGTCACGCCCATCGGCAGCGAGCAGGAGGAGGGCTGGGAAGGCTGCCTGTCGGTGCCCGGTCTGCGCGGCTTGGTGCCGCGCTTTGCGCGCATCCGCTATACCGGTTTCGACCCCTACGGCCGCCCGATCGATCGCCAGGTCGAGGGTTTTCACGCTCGCGTGGTCCAGCACGAATGCGACCACCTGATCGGCACGCTCTACCCGATGCGCATGCGCGACTTCCGGCAGTTCGGCTTCACCGAGGTGCTGTTTCCGGGCTTGGACGCGACACCGGAGGAGTGACGCGCGGGGACGGGGCCCACGGGGCGGCCAGGGCGCCGCGGCCGTCAAGCCTGCAGCGCTTCCAGCAGCTCCGTCTCGATTTCGATCTGCGCCTTGTTCTGCTGCAGCTCGGGCCCGTCGATCAGGAAGGTGTCCTCGACCCGCTCGCCCAGGGTCGTGACCTTGGCCAGCTGCAGGTTGATGTGGTGCCTGGCCAGCACGCGCGCGATGCTGTAGAGCAGGCCCACGCGGTCGCTGGCCGAGATGCTGAGCAGCCAGCGCTGGGCCTTTTCGTCGGGGGTGAGCTGAACGCGCGGCGTGATGGGGAAGCTCTTGACGCGGCGCGACACGCGGCCGCGGCTCGGCGGTGGCAGCGGGCCGCGGGCATCTATGGTCTGGGCCAGCTCGGTCTCGACCATGGTGATGAGCTCGCGGTAATGCTCGGGCAGCATGGCCGTGACGACCTGGAAGGTGTCCAGCGCCCAACCGTTGTGGGCGGTGTGGATCTTGGCGTCCAGGATGCTGAAGCCGGCCTGCTCGAAATAGCCGCAGATGCGCGCGAACAGGTCGGCCTGGTCGGGCGTGTAGACCAGCACCTGCAGGCCCTCGCCGACCGGCGAGATGCGGGCGCGCACGATGGTCTTGCCGGCGCCGGCCTGGCCGGGGCGCGGCACGTGGCGCGAGAGATGGCGTGCGTGCCAGGCGATGTCGGCCGCGTCGTGGCGCATGAAGTAGCCCACGTCCAGCGTGTCCCACAGCGCCTTGTGCGCCTCGAAGGGCAGGGCGTGCAGGGCCAGCAGCACCAGGGCTTCGCGCTTGCGCGCCTCGATGTCGGCGTGCGGGTCGGGCGCGCGGCCGCCCAGCACGCGCAGCGTGTAGCGGTACAGGTCTTCCAGCAGCTTGCCCTTCCAGGCGTTCCAGACCTTGGGGCTGGTGCCGCGGATGTCGGCCACCGTGAGCAGGTACAGCGCGGTGAGGCGGCGCTCGTCGCCGACGCGGCGCGCGAAAGCTGCGATCACGCCGGGGTCGCTCAGGTCTTCCTTCTGGGCGATGCGGCTCATGCTCAGGTGCTCGCCGACCAGGAACTCGATCAGCTGCGCGTCCTCGCGCGCGATGCCGTGCTGGCGGCAAAAGCGCCGCACCTCGGCCGCGCCGAGCTGGGAATGGTCGCCGCCGCGGCCCTTGGCGATGTCGTGGAACAGCGCCGCCGTGTAGAGGATCCAGGGCTTGTCCCAGCCGGCGGCCAGCTGGGAGCAGAACGGGTACTCGTGGGCGTGCTCGGCGATGAAGAAGCGCCGCACGTTGCGCAGCACCATCAGGATGTGCTGGTCCACGGTGTAGACGTGGAACAGGTCGTGCTGCATCTGGCCGACGATGCGTCGGAACACCCAGAGGTAGCGCCCCAGCACCGAGGTCTGGTTCATCAGGCGCATGGCGTGGGTGATGCCCTGCGGCTGCTGCAGGATGCGCAGAAAGGTCTGGCGGTTGACCGGGTCGCGGCGGAAGGCAGGATCCATGATGCCGCGCACGTTGTAGAGCGCGCGCAGCGTGCGCGCCGACAGGCCCTTGATACCCACCGTGGTCTGGTAGAGCAGGAAGGTCTCGAGGATGGCGTGCGGGTTCTTCTCGTAGAGGTCGTCGCTGGCGACCTCGATCATGCCGGCCTTCTCGTAGAAGCGCTCGTTGATCGGACGCAGCTCGCGGGTGGCCTCGCCCTGCTCGCTTTGCAGCCGCTCCTCGATGTTGAGCAGCAGGATCTGGTTGAGCTGGCTCACCGCCTTGGCCGCCCAGTAGTAGCGGCGCATCAGCACCTCGCTGGCGCGCATGGCCAGCCGGCCCTCGGGCGTGGTGCGCGAGCTGTAGCCGAAGGACTCGGCCACCGACGCCTGCAGGTCGAACACCAGGCGGTCCTCGCGGCGCCTGGCAATCAGGTGCAGCCGGGCGCGGATCAGGCTCAGCAGCGCCTCGTTGCGCTTGATCTGGCGCGCCTCGAAGGGCGTGGCCAGGCCCTTGCGCGCGAGCTCGTCCCAGCTTTGCCCCAAGTCGGCGGCGCGGGCCACCCAGAGGATGATTTGCAGGTCGCGCAGGCCGCCGGGCGACTCCTTGCAGTTGGGCTCGAGCGCGTAGGGCGTGTCCTCGAATTTGGTGTGGCGCTGGCGCATCTCCAGCGTCTTGGCCACGAAGAAGGCGCGCGGGTCCAGCGCCGCCTGAAAGCGCGCGCGGAAGGCCTCGAACAGCGCCGCGTTGCCCGTGATCAGGCGCGACTCGAGCAGCGAGGTCTGCACCGTCACGTCCTTGGCGGCCTCGGCCAGGCAGTCGCCCAGGGTGCGCACGCTGGAGCCTATCTCCAGGCCCGCATCCCAGCAGGCGCCGATGAAGGCCTCGATGCGCGCCTTGAGCGCCGGGTCGGCGTCGACGGCCGTGCCGTCGGGCAGCAGCAGCAGCACGTCCACGTCGGAGTGCGGGAACAGCTCGCCGCGGCCGAAGCCGCCGACGGCGGCCAGGGCCAGCGGCGCGCCCAGGCCGGCCTGCTGCCAGAGCTCACGCAGCAGGCCATCGGCCAGGCCGGCGAGCTTCTGCAGGGTCGCGCGCAGGCCGCGCGTGGAGGCGCCGGCCGCGCCCAGCTGCTCCAGCAACTGGGCCTTGTCGCGGCGGTACTGGTCGCGAAGCGCGGGCAGGTCGGTCATGGCGTGCGGCTCAGCAAGGAACATGCCCGCAGCGGCTGGAGCCCGCTCAGGCGTTCACGAAGGCCGGCGGCGGCGGGCTGCCCACGGACAGGGTCAGCACCTCGTAGCCGTCTTCAGTGACCAGCACGGTGTGCTCCCACTGGGCCGACAGCGAATGGTCCTTGGTGACGATGGTCCAGCCGTCGCCCATCTCCTTGATGTCGCGCTTGCCGGCGTTGATCATGGGCTCGATGGTGAAGGTCATGCCGGGGCTGAGCTCGGCCAGGGTGCCGGGCTTGCCGTAGTGCAGCACCTGCGGCTCCTCGTGGAAGCCGCGGCCTATGCCATGGCCGCAGAACTCGCGCACCACGCTGTAGCCCTGGCCCTCGGCGAATTTCTGGATCGCCCAGCCGATGTCGCCCAGGCGCGCACCGGGGCGCACCTGCACGATGCCGTGCCACATGGCCTCGTAGGTGATGGCGGCCAGGCGCCGCGCCGCGATCGAGGCCTCGCCGACCAGGAACATGCGGCTGGTGTCGCCGTGCCAGCCGTCCTTGATCACGGTGACGTCGATGTTCAGGCTGTCGCCCTTCTTCAGCGGCTTGTCGTTGGGAATGCCGTGGCAGACCTGGTGGTTCAGCGAGGTGCAGATCGACTTGGGGTAGGGGATGTAGCCCGGCGGCTGGTAGTTCAGCGGCGCCGGGATCGCGCCCTGCACCTGGGTGATGTAGTCGTGCGCCAGGCGGTCGAGTTCGTTGGTGGTCACGCCCGGTTTGACATGGGGCGTGAGGTAGTCCAGCACTTCGGAGGCGAGCCGGCCGGCCACGCGCATGCCGGCGATGCCCTCGGCGTCTTTGTAGGTGGTCGTCATGGCGGGCATTATCCCATCGAGGGTGGCCAGCCGCAGGCGGCTGGGTTGGCCGGGCGGGTAAAATCGCAGTTTGCCCAAATCGCCCCAGTCAGCGGCGACGGCGGGCGTTTTTTGCCAATCCGCTCTCCCCATCCCCAAGGCCCGCAACGTGACCCTGCACATCACCCAGTTCGAAGGTGGCAACGCCCTCAGCGACTTTCGCGTCCAGCAACTCCTGCCGCGCCTGCAGGCCGTCCACGAGCGGATAGCCGGCATCGCGGCGCGCTTCGTGCACCTGGTGGCCTGCGACGCGCCGCTGGCGCCGGCAGAGCGCGACAAGCTGGCTGCGCTGCTGAGCTACGGCGAGCCCTACGCCGGCGCCGAACAGGGGCTGCTGGTCCTGGTCTCGCCGCGCTTCGGCACGGTCTCGCCCTGGGCCTCCAAGGCGACCGACATCGCCCACAACTGCGGCCTGGCCATCCACCGCGTCGAGCGCGTCACCGAGTACCGCCTCACGCTCAAGGATCCGCTGCTGGGCAAGGCCAGCCTCTCGGCCGAGCAGCTGCAGGCCGTGGCCGCGCTGCTGCACGACCGCATGACCGAGAGCGTGATGTTCGACCGCGCCGAGGCGGCCGGCCTGTTCACCGAGCTGCAGCCGGCGCCCATGGACCATGTGGATCTGCTCGGCGGCGGTCGCGCGGCACTGCTCCAGGCCAACACCCAATGGGGCCTGGCGCTGGCCGAGGACGAGATCGACTACCTGGTCAATGCCTTCCAGGGCCTGGGGCGCAACCCCACGGACGTCGAGCTGATGATGTTCGCCCAGGCCAACAGCGAGCACTGCCGCCACAAGATCTTCAACGCCCAGTTCACGATCGATGGCGTGCCGCAGGACAAGAGCCTGTTCGGCATGATCCGCCACACCCACCAGCAGGCGCCCCAGCACACGGTGGTGGCCTATTCGGACAACGCCTCCGTCATGGAGGGCAGCGAGGTCGAGCGCTTCGTCGCCCCCTTCGAAGCGCTGCAGGCGGACAGCCCCGCGCAGTACCAGAAGAGCCGGGTCACCCACCATGTGCTGATGAAGGTCGAGACGCACAACCACCCCACGGCCATCTCGCCGTTCCCGGGTGCTTCCACCGGCGCGGGCGGCGAGATCCGCGACGAGGGCGCGACCGGCCGCGGCTCCGAGCCCAAGGCCGGCCTGACCGGCTTCACCGTGTCCAAGCTCTGGGGCGGCTGGTCCGACCAGCCGGGCGGCAAGCCCGAGCACATCGCCAGCCCGCTGCAGATCATGACCGAGGGCCCGCTGGGCGGCGCGGCCTTCAACAACGAATTCGGCCGGCCCAACCTGCTGGGCTACTTCCGCGAGTATGAGCTGCCCGTGGGCGGCGTGCAGCGCGGCTACCACAAGCCCATCATGATCGCCGGCGGCCTGGGCACCATAGACGCGCGCCTCACCCAGAAGATAGCGTTCCCCGCCGGCACGCTCTTGATCCAGCTCGGCGGCCCCGGCATGCGCATCGGCATGGGCGGCGGCGCCGCCAGCTCCATGGCCAGCGGCACCAATGTGGCCGAGCTCGACTTCGACTCGGTGCAGCGCGGCAACCCCGAGATCGAGCGCCGCGCCCAGGAGGTCATCAACCACTGCTGGGCCCAGGGCGAGGCCAACCCCGTCCTGGCCATACACGACGTGGGAGCGGGCGGCCTGTCCAACGCCTTCCCGGAGCTGACCAACGACGCCGGCCGTGGCGCGCGCTTCGACCTGCGCGCCGTGCCGCTGGAAGAGTCGGGCCTGGCGCCCAAGGAGATCTGGTGCAACGAGAGCCAGGAGCGCTACGTGCTGGCCATAGCGCCCGAGTCGCTGGCGCAGTTCAAGGCCTTCTGCGAGCGCGAGCGCTGCCCCTTCGCCGTGGTCGGCGTGGCCACCGAAGAGCGTCGCCTGTTGCTGGCCGACGAAGGCAATGAGAGTCCGGTAGAGATGCCCATGGACGTGCTGCTGGGCAAGCCGCCCAAGATGCACCGCGATGTCGAGACCGTGGCGCGTGAGTTCCAGTCTATCGACCTGAGCGGCGTGAGCCTGCAAAAAGCCGTGATCGACGTGCTGAGCCACCCCACGGTGGCCTCCAAGCGCTTCCTGGTCACCATCGGCGACCGCACCGTGGGCGGCCTGACCCATCGCGACCAGATGGTGGGCCCCTGGCAGGTGCCGGTGGCCGACTGCGCCGTCACCCTGGCCGACTACCAGGGCTTCGCCGGCGAGGCCATGGCCATGGGCGAGCGCACGCCGCTGGCCGCGATCGACGCGCCGGCCTCGGGCCGCATGGCCGTGGCCGAGGCCATCACCAACCTGCTGGCCGCGCCCATCGCCCTGCCGCGCGTCAAGCTCTCGGCCAACTGGATGGCCGCCTGCGGCGAGCCCGGCGAGGACGCCGCGCTCTACCAGACCGTCAAGGCCGTGGGCATGGAACTGTGCCCCGCACTGGGCGTCTCGATTCCCGTGGGCAAGGACAGCCTGTCCATGCGCACCCAATGGCGGGTTGAAGGGCAGGCCGACGGCCAGCAGAAGAAGGTCACCTCGCCGGTCAGCCTGATCGTCACCGCCTTCGCCACGCTGGCCGACGTGCGGGGCACGCTCACGCCCCAGCTCGACGCAGCCTGCGAAGACAGCACGCTGCTGCTGATCGACCTGGGCAAGGGCCAGAACCGCATGGGCGGCAGCATCCTGGGCCAGGTGCTGGGCCAGGCCGGCGACGCCGCGCCCGACCTCGACGACGCCCAGGACCTGGTGAAGCTGGTCGACGCGGTCAACGCGCTGCGCGCCCAGGGCCGGATCCTGGCCTACCACGACCGCAGCGACGGCGGCCTGCTGGCGGCGGTGGCCGAGATGGCCTTCGCCGGTCATGTGGGCGTGGCGCTCAACGTCGACCTGCTGGTCACCGAAGGCGACGGCATTTCCGACAGCCGCGCCGAGTACGGCGACGCCAAGAACTGGGCCAGCCAGATCAGCGCGCGCCGCGAGGAGCTCACGCTCAAGGCCTTGTTCAGCGAGGAGCTCGGCGTGGTGCTGCAGGTGGCGACCGCCGAGCGCGACGCCGTCATGCAGACCCTGCGCGAGCACGGCCTGTCCAAGCACAGCCACTTCATCGGCAAGACCCGACCCGCCTCCTCTTCCATCGCCAAGGGCCAGGGCGAGCTCGGCGTCTGGCGCGACACCAAGGAGGTGTTCGCCGCCAAGCTCGAGGACCTGCACCAGGTCTGGGACAGCGTGAGCTGGAAGATCTGCCAGCAGCGCGACAACCCCGCCTGCGCCGACGCCGAGCACGCCGCCGCCGGCGCGCCAGCGGACCCCGGCCTGCACCTGGCGCTGAGCTTCGACCCGGCCGAGGACCTGGCAGCGCCCTTCCTGAACCTGTCCCGGCCCCGCGTCGCCGTGCTGCGCGAGCAGGGCGTGAACTCGCATGTGGAGATGGCCTACGCCTTCACCGAGGCCGGCTTCGACGCCTACGACGTGCACATGACCGACCTGCAGGCCGGTCGCGCCAGGCTGCAGGATTTCAAAGGCATCGTGGCCTGCGGCGGCTTCAGCTACGGCGACACCCTGGGCGCCGGCATAGGCTGGGCGCGCAGCATCACCTTCAACCCGCTGCTGTCCGAGCAGTTCCAGGGCTTCTTTGCGCGCCCGGACACCTTTGCCCTGGGTGTGTGCAACGGCTGCCAGATGTTCGCCGAGTTGGCCGACATCATTCCCGGCGCGCAGGACTGGCCGCGCTTCACGACCAACCAGAGCGAGCGCTTCGAGGCCCGCCTGTCCATGGTCGAGGTGCTGGAATCGCCCAGCCTGTTCTTCGCCGGCATGGCCGGCAGCCGGCTGCCGATTGCCGTGGCGCACGGCGAGGGCTATGCCAACTTCAAGGTCCGCGGCAACGCGGCCAAGGCCGTCGCGGCGATGCGTTTCGTGGACAACTCCGGCGCCCCCACCGAGGCCTACCCGTTCAACCCGAACGGCAGCGCCGGCGGCCTGACCGGCGTGACCACGGCCGACGGCCGCTTCACCGCCATGATGCCGCACCCCGAGCGCGTCTTCCGCAACATCCAGATGAGCTGGACCAGCGGCGACCAGGATGCCTTCAGCCCCTGGCTGCGCATCTGGCGCAACGCGCGCAAGTGGGTCGGCTGACCGCCGCCCCGCACCAGCCCCTGGCCTGCGGCCAGCCATCGGGCCGCAGCGTCGCCATCGATCGTTGCGAACAAAGAGCGACGGCGCGTGGTCTGTCGATGCCCTATGCTTGGCGGCTTTTTCGCCGGAAAACCATGACAGAAGACAGCCCCGTGACGATCCAGGAAGCGCGCCTGTGGAGCGACGAACGCTGGACCGCGCGCGTGATCAAGAACGAGGACGACGATGGCTGGGCCGTGGCGATGACGCTGCACGGCGAATCCGAGCCTGCGCTGGTGGGGCCCTGGACCATGGGACGCGACAAGAAGAACCCCAAGCCGCTCGACGCGCCGGCCTTCCACACGCTGGTCAAGACGGCCAACGAGGTGCGGCGCCGCCACGAGCAGCAGCTCCATGCGTTGCTGAACAAGCGCATCAGCGTGACGGTGGACGGCCGTCGCCTGGAGGTGGTGCTGGCCATCGTGCCGGACGAGGAGGGCGCCACCGCCACGCTGAGCGCGCAGGATGCGTTCGGCGAGGAGATCGCCCGGGTGGCGGTGTCTCAGGCCTTCAAGCTCAACAGTTCGAGTGCGCAGGCCTGGGTGGAGGGCGGCTTCGAGCGGCCGCGTTGAACCGATCGGCCCTGGCCCAGCACGCCCTTTGGATTTCTGCGGACGCTCTCCACCATGCAAGCCTTGCTGAACGCCATCGCGACGATGGTCCTTCCTGCCGACGCCCAGCGCGTGTTCCACGGCCGGGGCGGCCTCCACCCCGGCTGCGAGCACTGGGTGCTGGACGCCTTTCCCCCGGTCTGGCTGCTGACCAGCTTTCAACCGGCCAGCGACGAGGAACTGGCCACCCTTGGTGCGGCCTTGTCGGCCCGCTGGCAGCAACTGGCTCCCGGTCAGCCGCTCCACTGGGTCTACCAGTGCCGCCATGGGGGCCGCGCCGAGACGCGGCTGATGGCGGGCGGCGTGCCCGAGCCGCACGTGGTGACCGAGGAGGGCGCCCGTTTTCGGGTGCATGTGCTCAAGGGGCAGAACCACGGCCTGTTCCTGGACATGGCGGGCGGGCGGCGCTGGGTGCGCGAGCATGTGGCGGACCGCCCGGGGATCAAGCTGCTCAACCTGTTCGCCTACACCTGCGCCTTCTCGGTGGTGGCGCGGCAGGCGGGCGCCGCGCAGGTGGTCAATGTGGACATGAGCCACGGCGCGCTGGCCATCGGGCAGCAGAACCACCAGCTCAATGGCCTCGCGGGCGGTGCCAGCTTCCTGCCGCATGACATCTTCAGCTCCTGGGGCAAGATCGGCCGCGGCGGCCCCTACGGCCTGATCATCCTCGATCCGCCCAGCTACCAGAAGGGCAGCTTCGTCGCCACCAAGGATTACGCCCGCCTCATGCGCCGCCTGCCGGACCTGCTGGCGCCCGGCGGCCACGCGCTGCTGTGCCTGAACGCGCCCGAGCTGGGCATGGCCTTCCTGCAGGACCAGATGCAGGCGCTGGCGCCGCAGCTGTCGTTCGTGGAGCGCGTGCCCAATCCGCCGGTGTTCGCCGACGTGTCGGCCGACCGTTCCCTCAAGGTGCTGCTTTACCGGGCGCCAGACTAGGGCCTGCTGCCCCGCGCCTCCAGCTCTCAGCGCACCAGCAGCACCGGCGTCTGGCTCAGGTGCAGCAGCTTGTAGGCGACCGAGCCCAGCAGCAGGCCCACGGTCGCGCCCACCCCCTGGCTGCCGATCGCGATGCCGCGGCAGCCGAGTTCGGCGCCCAGCGCCGCGATGCGCTCGGCTGGGTCGCCCATCAGCACATGCAGGCGCCAGGCGATACCGCTGCGGTCGAGCAGCGCGCGGGCCTCGGCCGTGGCCTCCCAGCCCCGCTGCGCCAACTCGATCTCGGCCGCCTCCTTGCTGAGCCAGGGCTGCACATGCACCAGATGGATGGCGCAGTGCCTGCCTCGCTTGGCCAGCTGGGCGGCCTGGGCGGCCGCGCGCAGCGAATGCTGGGAGCCGTCGATGGCGACCAGCCATGTGTCGTCCGGCTGGGGCGGCAAGGGTTTGGCGCCGTCCAGGACGACGCCCACCAGGCGCGCGTCGCCGTCGCGCTCGGTCCGGGCCGGCGTCGCCGGTGGCTGTGCCTGCTTCATGGTTCTTCCCCCGTCACGTGCTGGTTGCCCTTGGGCAGGGCGAGGCTCAATATCACGGACACCAGGATGATGCCGCCGACGATGGCCAGCGACCACTGGATAGGCATGTGGACCCAGCGCCCGGCCAGCATCTTGCCGCCGATGAACACCAGCACCATGGCCAGCCCGTACCTGAGCAGGTAGAAGCGGCCCGCCATGTCGGCGAGCACGAAGTACAGCGCACGCAGGCCCATGATGGCGAAAATGTTGGAGGTGAAGGCGATGAAGGGGTCGGTGGTGACGGCGAAGATGGCCGGAATGCTGTCGATCGCGAACACCAGGTCGCTGGCCTCGATCAGCACCAGCACCAGGAACATAGGCGTCGCCCAGCGCAGGCCGCTCTCGCGCACGAAGAAGCGCTCGCCGCGAAAGCCCTCGGTGATGCGCAAGCGGGCGCGCAGCCAGCGCAGCAGGGGGTTCTTTTCCAGGTCGGGGGCCCGCTTGGCGAAGATCAGCATCTTGACGCCGGTGAAGACCAGGATGGCGCCGAACACATGGAGCAGCCAGGCGAACTCCTGCACCAGCCAGACGCCGGCCAGGATCATCACGGCGCGCATGACGATGGCGCCCAGCACGCCGTACAGCAGCACGCGGCGCTGCAACTCCGGCGGCACCGCGAAATAGCCGAAGATCATGACGAAGACGAACATGTTGTCGATCGACAGCGACTGCTCGATCAGGTAGCCGGTCAGGAACTCCAGCGTCTTGCGCTGCGCGATCTCGGCGCCGAATCTTTGGTCCAGGTACCACCACAGCAGGGCCGCGAAGCCCAGCGCCAGGGCCAGCCAGGCGCCGACCCAGGCCAGCGCCTCGCGCACGGACACGCGGTGCGCGAGGCGCCCGCCGAAGACGAACAGGTCCAGCGCCAGCACCGCGACCAGGAAGGCGATGAAGGCGCTCCACATCCAGGGTTCGCCGATGCTCAGCGGGTTCATGGCTTCAGCGGCGCGTCGGCGGCGAAATCCTCGAGCGGCCGCGCGCGCTGCCGGCGCCAGGCCTTCTCGAGTTCGACCGCCAGCCAGACCAGGGCGGCGGCGCCCAGGCAGATCGCCAGCTCCGCGGCGGACAGCGGCTGGGTCTTGAAGATGGGGTTGAGCAGGGGCACGTAGATGGTCGCCATCTGCAGCGCGAAGGTCAGCAGCACGGCGGCCAGCAGCGGCCGGTTGGAGCCCAGGCCGAGGCGCCACAGCGGCTCGGTTTCCGAGCGGATCGCCAGCACATGGGCCATCTGGCCCAGGGTCAGCACGGTGAATACCATGGTCTGCCAGTGCGCGTGGCCGCCAGCGAGGGCCCAGGCCTGCACGGCCAGGCACAGGCCGCCGAACAGCAGGCCGACCCCCAGCACATGCTGCCACAGGCCGTGGGCGAACAGGCTCTCGCCGGGCGGCCGTGGCGGCCTCTGCATCAGGCCGCGCTCGCCCGGCTCGGCCGCCAGGGCCAGTCCCGGCAGGCCGTCGGTGACCAGGTTGACCCAGAGGATGTGGATGGGCAGCAGCGGGATCGGCAGGCCCAGCAGCGGGGCGAGGAAGATGGTCCAGATCTCGCCCGAGTTGCTGGTCATGGTGTAGCGCACGAACTTGCGGATGTTGTCGTAGATGCGCCGGCCCTCGCGCACGGCCGCCACGATGGTGGCGAAGTTGTCGTCCAGCAGCACCAGGCTGGCGGCCTCGCGCGCCACGTCGGTGCCGCCGCGGCCCATGGCCACGCCGATGTCGGCCTGCTTGAGGGCCGGCGCGTCGTTGACGCCGTCACCGGTCATGGCGACGAAGCGGCCATGCGCCTGCAGGGCCTCGACGATGCGTATCTTCTGCGCCGGGTCGACGCGCGCGTAGACGCGCACCTGCAGCACGCGGGCGCTCAGCAGCGCCTGGTCGAGCCCGGCCAGCTCGGCGCCGGTCAGCACCGGGGCGTCGGCCTGGCTCACGATGCCCAGGCGCAGGGCGATGGCGCGCGCCGTGGCCGGGTGGTCGCCGGTGATCATGACGGGCGTGATGCCGGCGCCCATGCAGTCGCGCACCGCGGCGGCGGCCTCGGGCCGCGGCGGATCGATCAGGGCGACCAGGCCCAGCAGCTCGAGCGCGTCCTCCACCGTCTCGAGCGCGTTGGTGTCGGGCAGCCGGCCATGGTCGCGCCTGGCCAGAGCCAGCACGCGCAGGCCCTGGGCCGCCAGGGCCTGGGCGGTCTCCAGCGCCGCGGCGCGGTCCAGCGCGACCGGCCCCTGCGGCGTCCACTGCGCCACGCAGCGCGGCAGCACCGACTCGGGCGCTCCCTTGGTGTAGGCCACGAAACCGCCGCCGGCCGCCGTTGCCGCGCGGTGGAAGGTGGTCATGCGCTTGCGCTCGGCGTCGAAGGGCTGCTCCTGCACGCGCGGGTTGTCGCGCTCGAGCTGCGTCTTGTCCAGCCCGCCTGCATGGGCCGCCAGCACCAGGGCGGTCTCGGTCGGGTCGCCCAGCCAGCTGCCTTCGCCATGGGCGGCCGCGGCTTGGCACCGGGCGTCGTTGCACAGCGCGGCGGCGCGCAGCGCCTCGCCATGGGCGGGGCCGGGCAGCGGATCGCCGGGCGTCCAGCGCCGGCCCTGGACCAGCAGCCATTCCACGTGCATGCGGTTCTGGGTCAGGGTGCCGGTCTTGTCGGAGCAGATGTGGGTCACCGAGCCCAGGGTTTCGACCGAGGGCAGGCGCCGGATCAGCGCATTGAGCGTCACCATGCGGCGCGCGCCCAGGGCCAGCAGCACCGTGACCACGGCCGGCAGCGCCTCCGGAATCGCCGCCACCGCCAGGCTGATCGCGGTCAGCATCATCAGCATCGGCGCCTCGCCGCGCAGCACGCCGACCACGAAGACCACGGCGCAGATGGCCAGCACCGCCCAGGCCAGGCGCTGGCCGAAGGCCGCCAGGCGGCGCTGCAGCGGTGTGCTGCGGTCCTCGGCCTGCGCCATCAGGCGTGCCACCTTGCCCAGCTCGGTCGCCATGCCGGTGGCGACCACCAGGCCCCGGCCGCGTCCGTGCGTGGCGGTCGTGCCCTTGAAGGCCATGTTGAGCCGGTCGCCCAGCGCATGGGCCCCGCGGTCCAGCGCCGCGCTCCGCTTTTCCACCGAGACCGACTCGCCGGTCAGCGCCGACTCGTCGACCTTGAGCTGGGAAATCTCGATCAGCCTCAGGTCGGCCGGCACCTGGTTGCCCGCCTCGAGCAGCACGATGTCGCCCGGCACCAGGCTGCTGGCCGGCACCAGATGCGGCTCGCCGCCGCGCAGCACCGTCGCCTGGGCGGCCGCCAGCTGGCGCAGCGCCGCCATCGCGCGGTCCGCGCGCCAGGCCTGGACGAAGCCGATCAGTGCGTTCAAGAGCACGATCACCAGGATCACCAGGGTGTCGACCAGGTCGCCGACCAGGCCCGAGACTACGGCCGCGGCGATCAGCACCAGGATCATGAAATCGCCGAACTGCTCGGCCAGCAGGGTCCAGGCGCTGCGCGGCGCCTGCGTGGCCAGCAGGTTGCGGCCATGCAGGCTGGCGCGGCGCAGGGCCTCGTCGGCGTGCAGGCCGCTGGCTGGATCGACGCCTTGCTCGCTGGCCAGCTCTTGCGCCTCGCGCAGATGCCAGTCGCTGCCGACCCTCATGCGCCTTCGTCGGCGCCGGCTTCCGCTTCTTCCTCGGTGGACGCTTCCTCGGGGGGCTTGACCAGCAGCACGGGGACCGGCGAGGACTGCACCAGCATCTGCGCCACCGAGCCTTGGAAGGCGGTGCGCAGCACGCCCAGGCCGTGGGTGCCCATGATCACCATGTCGCAGCCGTGGCGCTCGATCAGCTCCAGCATGGCGTGGGCCGGGTCGCCCGTGACCACCTCGTGCTCGTAGGCGATGCCGGCGTCGTGCAGCAGCGCCTCGGCCGACGCCAGCAGGTGCTCGCCGGCGGCGTGGCTCACGTTTTCCAGCACCTCGGCGTCGGGCGCCTTGACGATTTCGTAGAGGCTGGCCGGCTCCTGCGCGTTGGCCAGCAGGAAGCTGGCCTGCAGGCCCTGGGCCACCAGGCGCAGCGCGAAGCGCACCTCGTGCAGGGAAAGTTCGGAGCCGTCCACGGGTAGCAGGATTTTCATGGCCAGACTCCTTTCATGCCGGCCTCGGGAGGGCGAGGCCTCCGGCCGGGTCTTGTAGAACTTCATGGGCACGGCAGGCGCCTGGTTCAGCACCGAGCGCCGGATCTTGCCCACCACGTGCATTTCACAGGGCTTGCAGTCGAAACGCAAGCCCAGTTTGTCGTGGCCGTTGATCAGCGTCAAGGGTTGGGTTCGGCGCGCGCCGCGCCCTGCACCCCGCTCACGCCCTTGGCTTGCCTGGGGCAAAGGCTCAGGGCCTAACGCCCGGCGGCGGACGAAGGCCGGAGCTTCGCCGCCGCCAGCAGTGGCTTGCACTGCGCGTCGTCCTCGGCGCCCGGCACGGTGACGGGCAGGGCGGCCATGGCCACCGGCGAGAGCGCGGCCAGCGCCACGGCGGCGCCCGCGCGCAGCAGCAGCGGCCCCTTTTCCAGGCCGACCTGGGGATCGGCAAAGCTGCCACGGGCGTAGAGCGGGGTACGCAGCGACAGCAGTTTCAGGCCCAGCGACTCGGGGCGGATGTGCAGGTCCAGCTGCTCGGTCGCCAGGTTGGCCGTGCCGGTCACGTCCACCAGGGCTTCGTCGGTGCTGAGCTTGAGGTTGCGGATCTGCACCAGGCCATCGCGCACCGGCAGGTCGGCCACCGCGCAGCGCAGCTTGACCTCGCGGTCGGTGCCGAACAGCCGGCTCACCAGCACGCTGCCCAGGTTGAGCGCCGCCAGGTCCAGCAGCTGCTTGCTCAGCACGCCGTCGCGCACATAGAGCTTGACCTCGCCCGTGCTGCTGCCGAGCATGCGCGCCACCGAGTCGCCTGTGGCCTGCAGCGCCAGCGCGCCGTCCATCTGGCCGAAGCTCTTTTGCATCAGGGCCACCTTGGGGAACAGGTCGGCCAGCTTGAGCGCGCGCACCTCGCCGCGCAGGCTGCTCTTGAGCGGCTGGCTGCGCGCGTCCAGCCGCAGCTCGGAGTCCAGCTGCCCGCTGGCGATGCCGAAGCGCAGCGGCGCCAGCGTCAGCACGGCGTCCTCCAGGCGCGCATGCACGCTGAGCCGCTCGAGCGGCAGGCGGGCATCGCGCACGATCTGCTCGCCGCTGAAGCGCAGGTCCAGGTCCATGGTCTTCCAGCGCGCAGTGGCAAAGGCGTCGTTGGGCAGCACCTTGGCCCGGCGCGCCGTCTCGCTGTTCGCTCCGATCAGCGGCCCCAGGTCCGCCAGGCGCAGCCGGCGCGAGAACATGGTGCCTTCCAGCAGCGGGCGCGGCTTGCGCGAGGTGTAGGTCAGGTTGCCGTGCAGGTCGCTGTCGCCCACCCGGCCGCTGAAGTCGCGGTAGTCCCACACCGCCTGCTCGGGCTTGAGGCTGCCGACCAGGCGGCCGCTGGTCTGGAACGGCGGCGTCTCGGGCAGCACCAGGCCGGTCAGGGGGAACAGGTCGGCCATGCTGCGCCCGCTGAGCGCCACGCGCAGGTCCATGCCGGCCAGTGCCGCCGGCTCGCGCAGCACACCCTCGGCGCGCAGCTGCAGCTTGCCGGTCTGCGCCTGCAGCAACAGCGGAAAACGCAGCCGTGCCGCGCCCAGCGAGAGGATATGGCCCGCCTGGCCCGACCCTGTCAACGGGGCCTTGACGTGACGGCCGCTGAAGCGGAAAGCCAGGCCGTAGGCGCTGGCCGGCGAGCCCGCAGGTGCCGGGGGCAGGGTGTCGAACTGGGCCTGCAGGTGCAGGTCCTTGAGCGCGTCTTCCAGCGCCAGCCGGCCCTCGCCTATGACCAGGGTCTGCAGCCGCACGCGCCAGCCGGCATCGGCATCCGAGGCGGGGGGCAAGGCGAAGCTCCAGTTGTGGCGGCCGTCGCTGGCGCGGCGCAGCCACAACTCGGGCCGGGTCAGCACCAGGTCGCGGACCAGGATTTGCCGGCGCAGCAGCGGCAGCAGTGCGACATGGGCGCGGACCTGCTCGACGCGGACCATGGCCGGCGCGGAGGCCGGTGCCAGTGGCGGCGCCGCGGAGAGGGGATCGCCCAGCACCAGCTGCCGCGCCGTCACCGTGGGCGCCGGCAGCCAGCGCCGCCAGCCGGTCTCCGGCCCCTGCTGCGGCCACTGCCAGCGCACCGAGAGTTCGCCCTCGACGGAAAACGGCCGGCCCGTGGCCTGGGACACCGTGACGTTGAGCCAGGGGCGGGCCAGGTTCCAGTCGAAACGGGCGATGAACAGAGCGCCTGCCGCCAGCAGCAGTCCCAGAACCAGCGCCAGCACGGCGCTCCATTTGGCGAGTCTCAGCATCCCTGCTCGATCGATGTTGTGCCAGAGATTCTGGTTCGGCTACCCGGGCTGCGCAAGGTTCCCCTGGCCTGTGGCGAAGCGTTCCTGTGGCGTGCTGCGGATAGGCCGTGCATGCGCCGCACAGCGTGGCGCCATGCGGCTTGGGGGCCGATGAGCATGGCGGCGCGGCCGGTCGGGGATGACGATCTGTTACCTCTGTTTCGAGGCGCAGGCGGTTCGCTGCGGACCCTGCGGCGCCTTCGTCATCCGGGGCCCCAAACGAACAACGCGGCCTAAGCCGCGTTGTCGGTAGGGTGACCGGTCGCTTACTCGACCTTGGCCTTGGCGCGCAGGTCTTCCTGGTATTTGCCGAGCTTTTGCTGCTGCAACTGCTGGGCGATCTGGGGCTTGACCTCGTCGAGTTTGGGCAGCTGGGCCTCGCGCACGTCGTCCAGGCGGATCACGTGCCAGCCGAACTGGCTCTTGACCGGGGTGTCGGTGGTCTGGCCCTTGTTCAGCTTGACCATGGCAGCCGAGAACTCGGCCACGTAGTTGCTGGCGCCGGCCCAGTCCAGGTCGCCGCCGTTGGCGCCGGAGCCGGGGTCCTTAGAGGACTTCTTGGCGATGTCCTCGAACTTGCCGCCCTTCTTGAGCTGGGCGATGATGGCCTTGGCCTCGTCTTCCTTCTCGACCAGGATGTGGCGGGCACGATATTCCTTGCCGCCGTTGGCCGCGACGAACTTGTCGTACTCGGACTTGATGTCGGCGTCGGTGACCGGGTTGTTCTTCTGGAAATCGGCGAACAGCTCGCGGATCAGTATGGTCTGGCGCGCCAGCTCGAGCTGGTTCTTGTAGTCCTCGCTCGCGTCCAGGCCGCGCTTTTGCGCCTCCTGCATGAAGATCTCACGGGCGATCACTTCTTCCTTGAGCTGGCCCTGCAGTTCCGGGGTGACCGGACGGCCCGAGCGCGCGACCTGCTGCGCCAGCGCGTCGATGCGGGTCTTGGGCACGGCCTTGCCGTTCACGATGGCGACGTTCTGCGCCGCCACGGGCAGCGCCATGGCTGCGGCCAGGGCGGCCAACAGGAGCTGTTTCTTCATGGGTGTTTCCTCGATGGATTCGGTTCAACGGCCGCCGGGCAGGGGCCCGCAGCGCACTCAAAGCACTTCGATCGCGATGGCGTGTACGCCCTGGGCGATGAAATCTTGCAGCGCATCATACACAAGGCGATGACGCGCCACGCGGTTGCGGCCAGTGAACAGCGGCGAGGCGATGCGCACCCGGAAATGGGTGCCGAAGCCCGTGCCATCGGCCCCGGCGTGGCCGGCATGGTCATGGCTTTCGTCGATCACCTCGAGGGCGGTGGGCTGCAGGGTGGCGCGCAGGCGCGCGTCCATGCGGGAGGCCAGGTTGTCCATGCCGCGCCCCTTCAACGGCCCGAGCCGCCGGACGGGCGGCCGGCGGAGTCCTCGCCCTGCAGGTAGCGCGAGATGTAGATGCCCTGGCCCAGGATGAAGACCAGCGGGAAGGCGTAGCCCCAGAGCTTGAAGTTGACCCAGTCCTCGGTGCTGTAGAGCGCCGCCACATAGCCGTTGAGCGCGGCCATGAAGGCGCAGTAGGCGATCCAGGCCAGGTTGAGGCGGTGCCACACGCGCGGCGGCAGGCTGAGCTGGCTGCCCAGCAGGATCTGCAGGAAGTTCTTCTTCAGCGCCCAGAGCGCAAAGGCCAGCGCCACGGCCATGGCCGCGTAGAGCACGGTGGGCTTCCACTTGATGAAGCGTTCGTCGTGCAGCGCCAGGGTCAGCGCGCCGAACACCAGCACCAGGGCCAGCGTGATCTTGTGCATGGTCTGCAGGCGCCGGTCGATGGCGTAGATGGTGGCCATCTGCAGCACGGTGGCGGCCATCAGCACGCCGGTGCCGACGTAGATGCCGTAGAACTTGTAGGCTGCGAAGAACAGCAGGATGGGAAAGAAGTCGAGCAGGATTTTCATGCGATGGCGGAAAGGCCGGTTAGGGCCTGTTCACACTGTTTTTGCCAGTGCGAACGTGGTTAAAAGTGCGCCAATCTAGGCGCGCGACGACGCCCAGGCTGGCCGCCTGGGCTAGGAGTGCAACAACGAGTGGCGCGCTTTTAACCACGTTCCCTTCGGGTTGCGGCCAAAAAGGCCATGCGCCGCGTTGCGAAGCCTTGCCGGGGGCCGACCCCGGCTGCGTTTCGCGCCTTGCGCATGACCTTTTTGATCCGCAACGCATCTGGCAAAAACAGTGTGAACAGGCCCTAGCGAGGCGTGAAGTCTAGCGAGGCCGAGTTCATGCAGTAGCGCAGGCCGGTCGGCGCCGGGCCGTCCTCGAACACATGGCCCAGGTGGGCGCCACAGTGGGCGCACAGGGTTTCGGTTCTCAGCATACCGTGGCTGCGGTCCACGCGCTCCTCGATCGCGCCATCCACGGCGGCCTGGGAGAAGCTGGGCCAGCCGCAGCCGGCGTCGAACTTGGTGCCCGACTCGAACAGCTTGGCGCCACAGCAGATGCAGTGGTAGCTGCCGTCGGCCCAGTGGCGCTCGTACTTGCCCGTGAAGGGGCGCTCGGTGGCGGCGTGGCGGGTGACCTCGAAGGCCACGGGTTCGGCGCCCTTGTCGGCCAGCAGGGCCTTCCATTCCGCCTCGGTTTTCTGGATGGGAGGGGTCATGATGAGCAGCTGATTGCTATGGAGGATGCCCAGTCGGGCGGGAAGCCGGCATAGGCGTCCATGCCGGGCTGTTCGTCGAACGGATGCTCCAGCAGGGCCAGCAGGCGTTCGACCTCGGAGAAGTCGCCGAGTTTCGCGGCCCGGATCGCGACTTCGCCCAGGTGGTTGCGCAGCACGTACTTGGGGTTGACGGCGAGCATGCGAGCGGACTGCTCGGCTGAGGCCAGGCCCGTCGAGCGCTCGCGGAAGCGGCCCAGCCAGTCGTCGAAGCCGGCGCGGTCCAGGAACAGGTCGCGCACGGCGTCCACCGGCTCGCCGGCCACATGGCGCGACAGCCGGCGCCAGAAAATCGTGTAGTCCACGCGCTCCTTGGCCATCAGCTGCAGGATGGACTCGGTGAGCTCGCGGTCCTGCGGCGCGGCATCCTGCAGGCCGAGCTTCGCGCCCATGCGGGCGTCGAGCTCGCGCGGAAACACCGCCTTGTAGGGCTCGAGTGCGGCCAGCGCGAGTTCCTGCTCCTCGATCAGCGGCAGCAGGGCCTGGCCCAGACAGAACAGGTTCCAGTAGGCGATGTTGGGCTGGCGGTGGTAGGCGTAGCGGCCTTGCGGGTCGCTGTGGTTGCAGATATGGCCGGGGTCGAAGCCGTCCAGGAACTGGAACGGGCCGTAGTCGATCGTCAGGCCCAGGATGCTCATGTTGTCGGTGTTCATGACGCCATGGCAGAAGCCCACGGCCTGCCATTGCGCCACCATGGCCGCCGTGCGTGCGCTGACGGCTTCCAGCAGGGCGGCATAGGCGTTGCCCTTGAAGCCGCTGCCGGCGCGGCAGTCGGGGTAGAAGGCGTCGATCACGAAGTCGGCCAGGGCCCTCAGCTGCTCGTGCTGGCCGCTGTAGGAAAAATGCTCGAAATGGCCGAAGCGTATGAAGCTGGGCGCCACGCGCGTGACCACGGCCGCGGTCTCGATCTCCTCGCGCCGCACCGGCGCCGGCGAGCCGGTCACGCAGAGTGCGCGGCTGCTCGGAATGCCCAGGGCGTGCATGGCCTCGCTGCAGAGGAATTCGCGGATGCTGGAGCGCAGCACGGCGCGCCCGTCGCCCATGCGCGAGTAGGGCGTGCGCCCGCTGCCCTTGAGTTGCAGCTCCAGGCCGCGGCCGTCCGGCGTCAGCAGCTCGCCCAGCAGGATGGCGCGTCCGTCGCCGAGCTGGCCGGCCCACACGCCGAACTGGTGGCCGCTGTAGACGCTGGCCAGCGGCTCGCTGCCGGCCAGGCCCTGGTTGCCGCTGAACACGGCCAGCGCGGCCGGCGAATCCAGCCATTCCGGCGCCAGGCCCAGCTCGCGCGCCATGGCCTGGCTGCGCGCGACCCAGTGGGGCGCGGGCAACGGCTGGGGCATGAGCCGCGTGTAGAAGGCCGGGCCCAGCGCGGCGAAGCGGTTGCGCCAGTGCAGCCCGCTGTCTGCCTGGGAGGGGATGTCTTGGGGGGCTTGCACCGGCATGTCCATGTGTCTATTGTCCCCGGCCGCCCACAGGCTTGGGCGCGCCAGGGCTTTTGCCCGCCTCGTGGCCCAGCAGCGCGGGCTCGTCCAGGATATCCACCCGGCCGAACTTCAGCGACACCAGGCCCTGGCGCGCCATCTGGCCCAGCACGCGGTTGACGGTCTGGCGCGACAGGCCGGTCAGGTGGCCCAGCTCCTCCTGCGACAGGCTGAGGCGGCGCGCGCCCGGCCAGAACACCCGGCTCAGGTACAGCGCCACGCGTTCTTCGGCCGAGCGCAGCCGCTCGGCCTCGATCAGCGCCATGGCCTGGCCCAGGCGGCGGTTCAGGTGGGCCACCAGGTACTGGTTGAAGGCCAGGCTGGACTGGCGCAGTGCCTCGAACACCGGCAGCGGCAGGCACAGCAGGGTGGTGTCGCGCAGGGCGATCACGTCGTAGCGCCGGCGCTCGGCCTTGAGCGCCGAGCCCTCGCCGAACCATTCGCCGGCGGGAACGCCCAGGAAGGCCTGGACCCGCCCTTCGGCCGAGGCGCTTTGCAGCTTGACCAGGCCCGACAGCACGGCGTACCAGCCCTGGACCTGCGCCCCCAAGGGCAGCAGGCAGTCGCCCTTGCCCCCCTCGACCAGCGTCAGGCGCTCGAGGACGCGCAGCTGCTCCTCGGGCGCCAGGCTGGCGTGCCAGGGCTGGCTTTGCAGGAAGTTGGCGGCGGGAGAGCAGGGACTGTGCAGCATGGACGGACAGGGCAGGGCGCGACCCCTGGATTGTGCGCGCTGCCGCGGCAACTATCGCCTGGGCGACAGGTGTTGCGCGCGCCGGCGGCTTGCCGCACAGTGCGGCTGGCCCCCGGCGCTACGATGAGGGGCGAACGATACCTACTGGAGACAAGGAGTGATGGCCATGCTGGGCTTGATGCAGAACCAACCGCTGTTGATTTCGTCGCTGATCGATTTCGCGGACAAACACCATGGCGACGCCGAGGTGGTCTCGCGACGGGTCGAGGGCGACATCCACCGCTACCGCTGGCGCGACGTGGCGGCGCGCTCGCGCCAGGTCGCCAACGCGCTCGACGCCCTGCAGCTGGCCTTCAGCGACCGCGTGGCCACCCTGGCCTGGAACGGCTACCGGCACCTGGAGCTGTACTTCGGCGTCAGCGGCTCGGGCCGCGTGCTGCACACCATCAATCCGCGCCTGCACCCCGAGCAGATCGCCTGGATCGTCAACCACGCGGAGGACCAGGTGCTGTGCTTCGACCTCAGCTTCCTGCCCATCGTGCAGGCGGTCCATGCCAAGTGCGCCGGCGTGAAGCACTGGGTGGCGCTGTGCGACGCCGACAAGCTGCCGCAGGGCAGCGGCATCCCCAACCTCGTGAGCTACGAGGCCTGGATAGGCTCCCAGCCCAGCCGCTACGCCTGGCCGAGCTTCGACGAGAACACCGCCTCGAGCATGTGCTACACCAGCGGCACCACCGGCAACCCCAAGGCCGCGCTGTACAGCCACCGCTCGACCACCCTGCATGCCTACGCCGCCGCGCTGCCCGACGTCATGTGCCTGTCGGCGCGCGACGCAGTGCTGCCCGTGGTGCCCATGTTCCACGTCAACGCCTGGGGCATCCCCTACTCGGCCGCGCTGACGGGCTGCAAGCTGGTGTTTCCCGGCCCGGCGCTGGACGGCAAGTCGGTCTACGAGCTGATCGAGGCCGAGCAGGTGAGCTACGCCGCCGGCGTGCCCACGGTCTGGCAGATGCTGCTGTCGCACATGAAGCCCGCGGGCCTGAAGTTCTCTACGCTCAAGCGCACGGTGATCGGCGGCTCGGCCTGCCCGCCGGCCATGATCACGGCCTTCAACGACGAGTACGGCGTCGAGGTGCTGCACGCCTGGGGCATGACCGAGATGAGCCCGCTGGGCACGCTGTGCACGCTCAAGAACAAGCACCTGGCGCTGCCCGAGGCCGAGAAGATGAAGATCCGCCTCAAGCAGGGCCGGGCCATCTACGGCGTGGACATGAAGATCGTCGCCGACGACGGGCACGAGCTGCCCTGGGACGGCAAGAGCTATGGCGACCTGCTGGTCAAGGGGCCGTGGATCGTGCGCGAGTACTTCAAGGGCGAGGGCGGCGACCCGCTGGTGAGCGACGAGCTGGGCGTGGGCTGGTTCCCGACCGGCGACGTGGCCACCATAGACGCCGACGGCTACATGCAGATCACCGACCGCAGCAAGGACGTGATCAAGTCCGGCGGCGAGTGGATCAGCTCGATCGAGGTGGAGAACATCGCCATGGCCCACCCGGCGGTGCAGATGGCGGCCTGCATAGGCATGCGGCACCCCAAGTGGGACGAGCGGCCTATCGTCGCGGTGGTCAAGAAGCCCGACGCCGAGCTCACGCGCGAGGAGTTGCTGGCCTTCTACGAGGGCAAGACCGCCAAGTGGCAGATCCCCGACGACGTGGTGTTCGTCGAGGCCATCCCGCTGGGCGCCACCGGCAAGATGCTCAAGACCCGGCTGCGCGAGCAGCTCAAGGACTACCGCCTGCCCGGCCTGTGAGTGCGGCGTGCCGTCTTGCGGCGGCACAGTCACCTAAGCGATAGCGCCTACGGGCTTACCCCGAGCGCCGCAGCGCTCGAAGGCGATACGCTGACCCCGCTTTGACCCAAGGAGACCAAAGGATGAAATTCGCATTCAAGTCCATGGCCGTGGCCTGCATGGCGCTGAGCCTGGGCACGGCCTTCGCCCAGAAGGGCGAGACCGTGAAGGTGGCGCTGATCGATCCCCAGACCGGGCTGATGGGCCCGCTGGGCATCAACCAGATGCGCAGCCACCAGTTCTTCGCCGACGCGATCAGCAAGAGCAATCCGGCCGGCGTCAAGTTCGAGCTGGTGGCCTTCGACAACAAGCTGAGCCCGGCCGACAGCCTGAACGCGCTCAAGGCCGCCCTGGACCAGGGCGTGCGCTACGTCACGCAGGGCAACGGCTCCTCGGTCGCGGGCGCGCTGATCGAGGCGGTGAACAAGCACAACGAGCGCAACCCCGGCAAGGAGGTGCTGTTCCTGAACTACGCCGCGGTGGACCCCGACTTCACCAACAGCAAGTGCAGCTACTGGCATTTCCGCTTCGACGCCGACACCTCGATGAAGATGGAGGCGCTGACCACCTTCATGAAGGACCAGCCCGACGTCAAGAAGGTCTACCTGTTCAACCAGAACTATTCGCACGGCCAGCAGGTGGCGAAGTTCGCCAAGGACAACCTGGCGCGCAAGCGGCCCGACGTGCAGATCGTCGGCGAGGAGCTGCACCCGCTGGCCCAGGTGCGCGACTTCGCGCCCTACATCGCCAAGATCAAGGCCTCGGGGGCCGACACGGTGATCACCGGCAACTGGGGCTCGGACCTGGCGCTGCTGATCAAGGCCGCCAACGAGGGCGGCTACAACGGCAAGTTCTACACCTACTACACCGGCGTGACCGGTACGCCCACGGCGCTGGGCCAGGGCGGCGAGGGCAAGGTGTTCCAGATCGCCTACCAGCACTACAACATGGGCGGCCAGATGGCCAAGTGGCAGGACGAGTTCAAGAAGCGCTTCAACGACGACCAGTTCACCGGCTCGATCTCGCATGTCTACAGCGCGCTGGCCCAGGCCATGGCCAAGGCCAGGTCGACCGACCCGCTCAAGGTCGCGGCGGCGCTGGAGGGCCTCAAGTACCAGGGCTTCAACGGCGAGGTCGAGATGCGCAGGAACGACCACCAGCTGCAGCAGGGCCTGTTCCTCACGGTGTGGCAGAAGGCGGACAAGAAGTACCCCTACAGCCCCGAGAACACGGGCATGACGCTGGCGCCGGTCAAGGAGTTCCCGGCCTACATCGCCAGCACGCCGACCAGCTGCCAGATGAAGCGGCCCTCGGCGGGCTGATGCAGGCGGGGACCGGGCGCGCCCTGGGCCCCGCACCCCCATATCCTCGGTGAAGTTCGGGCCCGGCGCCGCCGCCGCCCGGGCCGGCGCGTTCCCGCGCCGGCTGCGACCCAAACAAGGAAAGTCGAATCGCGATGGAGTTCTTCATCATCTCCATGCTCAACGGGCTGAGCTACGGCTTGCTGCTGTTCATGCTCAGCTCCGGGCTCACGCTGATCTTCAGCATGATGGGCGTGCTCAATTTCGCGCACGCCAGCTTCTACATGCTAGGCGCCTACATCGGCTACACGCTGGCCGGCTGGCTCGGCTTCTGGCCGGCGCTGCTGGCCGCGCCGCTGCTCGTGGGCGCCCTGGGCGCGGGCTTCGAGCGGATGGCGCTGCGCAAGGTGCACCGCTTCGGCCATGTGCCCGAGCTGCTGGTGACCTTCGGCCTGTCCTACATTGCGCTGGAGCTGGTGCAGCTGGTCTGGGGGCGCACGGCGGTGGAATTCCGCCCGCCTCAGGTGCTGCAGGGCCCGGCCTTCACCCTGATCCACCACGCGGTGGACGGACTGAGCCTGGTCTGGGGCGCGGCGCCGGCCGAGCTGTGCCGCGCGGCCGATGCGGCGGTGCGCGTGGTCTGCTCGCCGTTCCCTGCCACGCGCGGCTTCATGATGCTGTCGGCCCTGCTGATGCTGCTGGGCCTGTGGCTGCTGCTCACGCGCACGCGCATCGGCCTGGTGATCCAGGCCGCGCTGACCCACCCCGAGATGGCCGAGGCCCTGGGCCACAACGTGCCGCGCGTGTTCATGCTGGTGTTCGGCGCGGGCACGGGCCTGGCGGGACTGGCGGGGGTGATCGGCGGCAGCACCTTCGTCACCGAGCCGGCCATGGCCGCCACCGTGGGCTCCATCATCTTCGTGGTCGTCGTGGTCGGCGGCATGGGCTCGCTGTCCGGCGCCTTCCTGGCCTCGCTGCTGATCGGCGTGGTCCAGACCTTCGCCGTGGCCTTCGACTACTCGCTGATCACGCTGGCCCAGCAGCTGGGCATCACGCTCAGCGAGGCGCTGCGCGGCAACTCGCTGCTCAAGCTCACGCTGTCGCAGGTGGCGCCCATACTGCCCTACCTGTTCCTGGTGCTGATCCTGATCTTCCGGCCCAAGGGCCTGCTTGGAACGCGCGAGGGCTGAGCCATGTACCTTCCTTCCTCGACCACCGGGGTCTTCCAGGCCCCCGGCGCCGACGCCGATGCCGATGTCCAGGGGGCGGTCCGGCCCCAAGCTGCCATGACCCAGCGCTACTACCGTTTCAAGCCCTACAACGTAGCCCGCTGGCTGATCTGGGGCGTCTTCGCCGCGCTGCTGCTGGTGGCGCCCCGGCTGTTCAGCAGCAACCTCTCGGTGACCATGCTGTCGCAGATGGGCATCGCCATCATCGCCTGCCTGTCCTACAACATCCTGCTGGGCCAGGGCGGCATGCTGAGCTTCGGCCATGCGGTCTACACGGGCCTGGGCGCCTACATGGCCATCCATGCGCTCAACGCGGTCGGCGCCGGCACGCTGGCGCTGCCCGTGAGCCTGGTGCCCCTGGTCGGCGGCCTGGCCGGCCTGGGCTTCGCCGTGCTGCTGGGCTACGTGACCACGCGCAAGTCCGGCACGCCGTTCGCGATGATCACGCTGGGCATGGCCGAGCTGGTGTTCGCCATGTCGCTGATGTTCTCCGAGTTCTTCGGCGGCGAGGCCGGCGTCTCGAGCAACCGCGTGGTGGGCCAGCCTGTCCTGGGCATCGGCTTCGGCCCGGCGGTGCAGGTCTATTACCTGATCGCGGCCTACACCTTCGTCTGCGTGGCGCTGATGTTCGCCTTCACCCAGACCCCGCTGGGCCGCATCCTCAACGCGGTGCGCGACAACCCCGAGCGCGTGGAATTCATCGGCTACAACACGCAGCGCGTGCGCTACCAGGCCTTCATCATCTCGGGCTTCTTCGCCGGCGTGGCGGGTGGCCTGGCCAGCATACTGTTCGAGATCGTCACGGCCGAAGTGGTCGGCGCGGCGCGCTCCGGCAGCTACCTGCTGTTCACCTTCCTGGGCGGCGCGACCTTCTTCTTCGGCCCCATCATCGGCGCCGTGCTGATGGTGATCGCCTTCGTGCTGCTGTCCGAGCTCACCAAGGCCTGGCTGCTGTACCTGGGCCTGGTGTTCCTGTTCATGGTCATGTACGCGCCGGGCGGCATTGCCAGCCTGATCATGATGAACCTGCGCGTGGCGGCCTTCGGCAAGCTGCGCCGGCTGTGGGTCAGCTACCTGGCGCTCGCGCTCACGGGCCTGGTCATGCTGGCCGGCGCCGGCGCCATGATAGAGATGGTCTACCACCTGCAGCTCGACGCCGGGGGCGGCGATGCGTTGCGCTTCATGGGCGTGGCGCTGCAGCCCAAGGGCCTGGACAGCTGGTTCGGCGCCGCCTTCATCACGTTGACCGGGCTCGGCCTGTTCGAGCTCACGCGGCGCCAGTTCCGGCGCGAGTGGGGCCAGATCCAGGAAGAGATCGAAAAGGAAATCAAGCGCAGGGAGACCGCCTGATGAGCCACGCCAACCCCAACGCCGGCTACGCTCTCGAGCTGAAAGAGCTGCGCAAGAGCTTCGGCAAGACCGAGATCATCCGCGGCGCCGAGCTCGCCGTGCGCCCGGGCGAGCGGGTGGCCATCATCGGCCCCAACGGCGCCGGCAAGTCCACGCTGTTCAACCTGATCAGCGGCCGCTTCGCACCCACGAGCGGCGAGGTGCTGCTGCACGGCACGCGCATAGACGGCAAAAAGCCCTACGAGATCAACCGCCTGGGCCTGTCGCGCAGCTTCCAGATCACCAACATCTTCGGCAAGCTCAGCGTGTTCGAGAACCTGCGCTGCGCCGTGCTCTGGAGCCTGGGCTACCGCTACAGCTTCCTCAAGTTCCTCTCGCGCCTGGAAGATGCGAACGAGCGCGCCGAGAAGTTCCTGCAGATGATCCGGCTCGAGAAAAAGCGCGATGTGCTGGCCGTGAACCTGACCTACGCCGAGCAGCGTGCGCTGGAGGTCGGCATCACCATCGCCGGCGGCGCCAGCGTGATCCTGCTGGACGAACCCACGGCCGGCATGAGCCGCAGCGAGACCGCGCGCTTCATCGCCCTGATCCGCGAGGTCACCGAGGGCAAGACCCTGCTGACGGTGGAGCACGACATGGGCGTGGTGTTCGGCCTGGCCGACAAGATCGCGGTCGTGGTCTACGGCGAGGTGATCGCCTTCGACACGCCCGAGGCGGTGCGCGCCAACGCGCGCGTGCAGGAGGCCTATCTCGGTTCGACTGTGGCCGAGGCTCAGGCAGGAGGGGGTGCATGAGCCCCCACGTTCCTCACTTCGTGTACTCACTGCCCCCCAAGGGGGCCCAGCCCTCCTTGGGGCGGCGCTGCGTAGCGTGGTGCGCGCAGCTGTACAGCGAAGCAGCGTCATTGCCGCCCTGCGCCTGGTTCGCTTCGCAGACCAACGGCTCCGGGCGGCCCGGCGGAGTTCTGAAATGTTGCGGATAGAAAATCTTCACGCCTATTACGGCAAGAGCCATGTGCTGCATGGCGTGAGCTTCGAGGTGCGGCCCGGCGAGATCGTGGCGCTTTTGGGGCGCAACGGCTCGGGGCGCTCGACCACGGCCAAGGCCATCATGGGCCTGGTCGAATGCGAGGGCAGCGTCCTGTGGAAGGGGCAGGAGATCCGGGGCCGCAAGGCCTACGAGATCGCCCATCTGGGCTTGGGCTACGTGCCCGAGAACCGCGACATCTTTCCCAGGCTGACGGTGCATCAGAACCTGCTGCTGGGTCAGAAGGGATCGGGCAAGGGCAGCCGCTGGAGCTTCGAGGACATGTACCAGATGTTTCCTCGCCTGAAGGAGCGCCAGCACACCGAGGCCGGCGTGATGTCGGGCGGCGAGCAGCAGATGCTCACGCTGTGCCGCACCCTGATGGGCGACCCCGACCTCATCATCATCGACGAGCCCACCGAAGGCCTGGCGCCCAAGATCGTCGAACTGGTGGGCGAGTACCTGCAGAAGCTGAAAAGCCGCGGCGTCTCGGTGCTGCTGATAGAGCAGAAGCTCACCATCGCCATGAGCATCTCCGACCGCGTGCTGGTCATGGGGCATGGCAGCATCGTGTTCGAGGGCACGCCGGCCAGCCTGCGCGCCGATGCCTACATCCGCAAGGAGTGGCTGGAGGTCTGAGGATGGCCCCCACGCTCGGCACTGCCGTGTCCTCGCTGCCCCCCGAGGGGGCCCAGGCCGGCTTGGGGCGGCCCGGCGCCGGCCTGATCTCCTGCCAGGTCCCGTTTGCGACAGGCGCATATTGCAGTGCAGCACCAAGCCTCTAGAATCCAAAAATAGAACGCTCGTTCTTTTTGCGATCTCACCAACATCTCGAGGAGCAACCGCATGACGGCTGAATACAAGGTCCACGGCGACGTGGCGCTCATCACGCTGAACAACCCGCCGGTCAACGGTCTCGGTTACGAGACCCGGGTCGGCATCACGAGGGGCCTGGAGCAGGCCGAGGCCGACCCGGCGGTCAAGGCCATCGTCGTCACCGGCGCCGGCAAGGCCTTCTCGGGCGGGGCCGACATCAAGGAGTTCGGCTCGCCCAAGGCCTACCAGGATCCGAACCTGCTGAGCGTGATCCTGGCGCTCGAGAACGCGTCCAAGCCCGTGGTCGCGGCCATCCACTCGGTCTGCATGGGCGGCGGCCTCGAGCTCGCCCTGGGCTGCCACTATCGGCTGGCCGCGCCGGGCTGCAAGGTAGCCCTGCCCGAGGTCAAGCTGGGCCTGATCCCGGGCGCCGGCGGCACCCAGCGCCTGCCTCGCGTGCTGGGCGTGGAGGCCGCGCTGAACATGATCGTCAGCGGCGAGCCGGTGGCCAGCGAGCGGCTGGCCGGCCTGCCGGGCCAGAAGCTGTTCGACCAGCTCGCGGCCTCGCCCGCCTCGCTGCTGGACGAAGCGCTGGCGCTGGCGCGCAAGGTGGCGGCGCAGCAGGCCGGTGGCAGCGTTCTGCCCCGGGTGCGCGACCTGCCTTGCCGGCACCCGCAGGGCGACGCCTACTTCCAGTTCGCGCGCAACATGGTCAAGGGGATGGCGAAGAACTTCCCGGCGCCGGCCAAATGTGTGGACGCGGTCGAGGCCGCGACCAGGATGAAGTTCGACCAGGGCCTGGCGTTCGAGCGCGAGATCTTCATCAACCTCATGCAGACGCCCGAGTGCAGGGCCCTGCGCCATGTGTTCGCGGCCGAACGCGCGGCGTCCAAGATCCCCGACGTGCCCGAGGACCAGCCCGCGCGCAAGATCGAGCAGGTGGCCGTGATCGGCGCCGGCACCATGGGCGGCGGCATCGCCATGAACTTCCTCAACGCCGGCCTGCCGGTCAAGATCCTCGAGATGAAGCCCGAGGCGCTGGAGCGCGGCCTGGCCACCATCCGCAAGAACTACGAGGCCCAGGTCAAGAAGGGCAAGCTCAAGCCCGAGGTGCTGGAGCAGCGCCTGGCCCTGCTGTCCACCACGCTGAGCTACGGGGACATCCGCGACGCCGACCTCGTGATCGAGGCAGTGTTCGAGGAGATGGGCGTCAAGCAGAAGGTGTTCGAGACGCTCGACCAGACCATGAAGCCAGGCGCCATCCTTGCCACCAACACCTCCACGCTGGACGTCGACAAGATCGCGTCGTTCACCAAGCGGCCGCAGGACGTGGTCGGCATGCACTTCTTCAGCCCGGCCAACGTGATGAAGCTGCTCGAGGTGGTGCGCGGCGGGAAGACGGCCAAGGACCTGCTGGCCACGGTCATGCAGCTGGCCAAGAAGATCAAGAAGACCGCCGTGGTCTCGGGCGTCTGCGACGGCTTCATCGGCAACCGCATGATCGAGCAATACAGCCGCCAGGCCGGTTTCCTGCTCGAGGAAGGCGCCACGCCCGAGCAGGTGGACAAGGCGATCGAGAGATTCGGCTTCGCCATGGGCCCGTTCCGCATGGGCGACCTGGCCGGCAACGACATCGGCTGGGCCATACGCAAGCGCCGCTATGTCGAGCAGCCCGGCATGAAGTACAGCAAGACGGCCGACCTGCTGTGCGAGATGGGCCGCTTCGGCCAGAAGACCGGCGCGGGCTGGTACGACTACCAGGCCGGCAAGCGCGACGCGATCCCGAGCGAGCTGGTCAACAAGATGATCTCGGAGCACCGCCAGGCGCAGGGCATCACGCCGCGCAAGATTTCCGACGAGGAAATCGTGCAGCGCCTGGTCTTTTCGCTGGTCAACGAAGCCGCGCACATCCTCGAGGAGGGCATCGCCAGCAAGGCCAGCGACATCGACATGGTCTACCTGACCGGCTACGGCTTCCCGCTGTGGCGCGGCGGCCCCATGCAGTACGCCGACACCGTGGGCCTGTTCAACGTGGCCCAAGCCATGAAGCGCTTCGCGCGCAACCCGCAAGACGACGCCGCTTTCTGGCAACCCGCGCCGCTGCTGGCCCGCCTGGCCGCCGAAGGCAAGACGTTCAACTGATAAGGAAACCGCCATGACTTCCGCCGTGATTGTCTCCACCGCGCGCACCCCGCTGGCCAAGAGCTGGAAAGGCGCTTTCAACATGACCCATGGCGCCACCCTGGGCGGCCATGCCGTGCAGCACGCGATCCAGCGCGCCGGCATAGACGCCGCCGAGGTCGAGGACGTGATCATGGGCTGCGCCAACCCCGAAGGGGCGACCGGCAGCAACATCGCACGCCAGATCGCGCTCAAGGCCGGCTGTCCGGTCACGGTCTCGGGCATGACCGTCAACCGCTTCTGCTCCTCGGGCCTGCAGACCATCGCGCTGGCCGCGCAGCGCATCCTCGCCGGCGAGGGCGAGGTCTACGTGGCCGGCGGCGTGGAAAGCATCTCCTGCGTGCAGCAGGAGATGAACATGCACATGATCGCCGACCCGGCGCTGATGAAAATCAAGCCGGAAATCTACTGGAGCATGCTGCAGACCGCCGAGCAGGTGGCCAAGCGCTACGGCATAGGCCGCGACGCCATGGACGAGTACGGCGCCGCCAGCCAGCAGAAGGCCTGCGCCGCCCAGGCGGGGGGCCGGTTCGACGCCGAGATCGCGCCTATCACCGTGACCGCCGGCATCGCCGACAAGGCCCTGGGCCTGATCACCCGCGAAGTCACCGTCAGCAAGGACGAAGGCACGCGCGAGGGCACGACCAAGGAAGGCATCGCCGGCATCAAGCCGGCCCTGCCGGGCGGCCTGATCTCCGCCGGCAACGCCAGCCAGTTCTCCGACGGCGCGGGCGCCTGCGCCGTGGTCAGCGAGGCCTACGCCAGCCGCAAGGGCCTCAAGCCCCTGGGCCGCTTCCTCGGTTTCGCCGTGGCCGGCTGCGAGCCCGACGAGATGGGCATAGGCCCGGTGTTCGCCGTGCCCAAGGTGCTGCATCGCCTGGGACTCACGGTAGCCGACATCGACCTCTGGGAGCTCAACGAGGCCTTCGCCGTGCAGGTGCTGTACTGCCGCGACAAGCTTGGCATCCCCGCCGATCGCCTGAACGTCAACGGCGGCGCGATCGCCCTGGGCCACCCCTACGGCGTCAGCGGCCAGCGCCTGACCGGCCATGCGCTGATCGAAGGCAAGCGGCGCGGTGCCAAGCGCGTCTGCGTGACCATGTGCATAGGCGGCGGCATGGGCGCGGCCGGCGTGTTCGAAGTGCTCTGAGGCAGCCTTCACTCCCTCTCCCCAAAGGTGCGAGGGAGGAGACGCCCCCGAAAACGCCTTGCCTCAGAGTCCTCCTGCCTGCCTGCCATGAAACTGCGCACCACCCTCGACTTCCTGCTCTATGACTGGCTGCAAGCCGAGTCGCTGAACCGGCGCCCGCGCTTCGCCGACCATTCGCGCGAGACCTTCGACGCCGTGCTCGAGACCTGCGAGCGCATCGCGCGCGAGAAGTACGCGCCGTTCAACCGTCTGGTCGACACCGAGGAGCCGAAGGTCGAGGGCGACAAGGTCGTCCTGCCCCGGGCCACGCACGAGGCGCACCAGGCTTACGCGGCCTCAGGCATGCTCAGCGCCGCGCAGGATTACGAGATCGGCGGCATGCAGCTGCCCTACACCGTGGAAGCCGCGGCCAATGCCTTCTTCGCCATGGCCTCGGTCAGCATGGGCTCGGGCATGCTCACGGTGGGCAACGCCAACCTGTTGATGGCGCATGGCAGCGAGCTGCAGAAGAAGGTCTTCGCGCTGAACGAGTTTTCCGGCCGCTGGTCGGGCACCATGTGCCTGAGCGAGCCGCAGGCCGGCTCCAGCCTCAGCGACGTGGCCACACGCGCGCTGCCGGACGGCGAGGGCTCCGAGGCCGATCCGCTGGGCTCGCGCTACCGCCTCACGGGCAACAAGATGTGGATCTCGGCCGGCGAGCACGAGCTGACCGAGAACATCGTGCACCTGGTGCTGGCCAAGATCCCGGGGCCGGACGGCCGCTTGCCCTGGGGCGTCAAGGGCATCTCGCTGTTCGTCGTGCCCAAGAAGCTGGTCGACACCGAGGGCCGGCTGACCGGCGAGCGCAACGACGTGGCGCTGGCGGGACTCAATCACAAGTGCGGCTGGCGCGGCACGACCAACACGCTGCTGAACTTCGGCGAAGGGCGTTACCCGGTGCGCGGCCAGGCCGGCGCGATCGGCTACCTGGTGGGCCAGCCCGGCGAGGGCCTCAGGTGCATGTTCCACATGATGAACGAGGCACGCATAGGCGTCGGCATGGCCGCCACCATGCTGGGCATGGCCGGCTACGAGGCCAGCCTCGACTATGCGAAGAACCGGCCCCAGGGCCGGCATCTCCTGGGCAGCCGCGCCGGCGCGGCGGGCGCCGCCGGCAAGGACGCCGCCCAACCCCAGGTGCGCATCATCGAGCACGCCGACGTGCGCCGCATGCTGCTGGCCCAGAAAGCCTATTGCGAGGGCGCGCTGGCGCTCGAGCTCTATTGCGCGCGCCTGGTCGACGAGCAGCACACGGGCGACGCGGCGGCGGCCGACGAGGCGCGCCTGCTGCTGGAGGTGCTCACGCCGATCGCCAAGAGCTGGCCCAGCGAATGGTGCCTGGAGGCGAACAGCCTGGCGATCCAGGTGCACGGCGGCTACGGCTACACGCGCGACTTCCCGGTCGAGCAGTACTGGCGCGACAACCGCCTCAACATGATCCACGAGGGCACGCACGGCATCCAGGGCATGGACTTGCTGGGGCGCAAGGTGCGCATGGAGGAGGGCCGGGGCCTCGAGCTGCTGGCCGCGCGCATCGCAGTAACGGTGGGCAGGGCGCGGGGCGTGCCGGCGCTGGCCGCCCACGCCGAGGCGCTGGCGCAGGCCCTGGGCCAGTTGCTCGCGGCCACGCAAGCCGCCTGGGCCACGGGCCAGCCTGCCGAGGCCCTGGCCAATGCCGTGCCCTACCTGCAGGCCTTCGGCCACACGGTGCTGGCCTGGATCTGGCTCGAGGTGGCTCTGGCCTCGCAGGCGCGTGCCGCGCAAGGCGACCCGGCCCATGCCGGCCGCCTGGGCGCGGCGCGTTACTTCTATCATTACGAGCTCCCCAAGACCATGGCGTGGCTCAAGGTGGTGGAAACCCGCGACCCGACCTGCGCCGAACTGCCCGAGGAAGCTTTCTGATGGCCACATCTTCCACAATCAAGCGCTTGCAGGCCCTGCTCTGGGTCCTGATCTACGGCGGCCTGCTGACCCTGGTGCTCGGCCTCGCGGTCCAGCGCGTCGACGAGCCCCTGGGCTGGTCGCTCGTTGTCGTCGGCGGCCTCGTGGCCGCGGCCGGCTTCGCCCTGATCTACCTGCGTGCCAAACTCAGGGAAGACCGATGAACCCGCACCGATTCACAATGAACAGGAGACCAACCCCATGACCCGTACCGTCCAGCAACTCTTCGACCTCCAGGGCAAGAACGCCCTGGTCACCGGCGGCTCGCGCGGCCTGGGCCTGCAGATGGCGCAGGCGCTCGGCGAGGCCGGCGCCCGCGTGATGCTGAGCTCGCGCAAGGCCGACGACCTGGAGACCGCGGTGGCCGACCTGCAGGCCGCAGGCATAGACGCGCGCTGGATCGCGGCCGACTGCGCCAAGGAGGAAGACATCCGCCGCCTGGCCGACCAGACGCTGGAGCGCATGGGCCCGGTGGACATCCTGGTCAACAACGCCGGCGCCGCCTGGGGCGCGCCGGCCGAGGACCACCCGGTCGACGCCTGGGACAAGGTCATGAACCTCAACGTACGCGGTTACTTCATCCTGAGCCAGCACATCGCCAAGCACAGCATGATCCCGCGCCAGGCTGGCCGCATCATCAACATCGCCTCGATCGCGGGCCTGGGCGGCAACCCGCCGGACATGCAGACCATCGCCTACAACACCTCCAAGGCCGCGGTGATCAATTTCACGCGCGCCCTGGCCTGCGAGTGGGGCAAGTACAACATCAACGTCAACGCCATCTGCCCGGGCTTCTTCCCGAGCAAGATGACCGCCGGCACCCTGGAGCGCATGGGCGAGGACAGGCTCGCCGCTCACGCGCCGCTGCGCCGCCTGGGCGACGAAGAGGACCTCAAGGGCCTCACCCTGCTCTATGCCTCGGACGCCGGCAAGCACATCACGGGCCAGTGGCTGGCGGTGGACGGCGGTGTCAGCGCCATGACCGGAGGCTAAGAAGATGTTGGCCCCCACGCTTGTCACTTCGTGTACTGCGCTGCCCCCCGAGGGGGCCCCAGTCGCCTTGGGGCGGCCCGGCGGCGACTGGAGAACCGCATGAGTCTTGACTTCGGCGCCCACATCCCCTTCGTCGAGCACCTCGGCTTCACGCTGGAGCGCTTCGAGGGAGGGCATTCGGAGATGCGTTACACGCCGACGCCCGAGCACCTGAACTCGTTTTCGGTGACGCATGGCGGCGCGCTGATGAGCTTCCTCGACGTGATCCTGGCCACGGCTGCGCGCAGCGTCCAGCCCGACATGGGCGTGGTCACGATAGAGATGAAGACCAGCTTCATGCAGCCCGCGCGCGGCCCCCTGCTCGGCAAGGGGCGGCTGATGCACCGCACGCGCAGCATGGCCTTCGTCGAGGGCACCATCATCGACGCCGAGGGGCGGGCCTGCGCCCATGCCACCGGCACTTTCAAGTACGTGCCGCATGCCGCGAGCCAACCGATTTCCACAGACTGACGACGGAGACCACCATGCCGCAAAACCGACAAATCCTGCTCGACAACCGCCCGGTGGGCGAGGCCACGGTCGACAACTTCAAGCTCCTCACCGTCGAGACGCCGCCGTTGCAGGACGGCCAGGTGCTGGTGCGCCACCACTTCCTGAGCCTGGACCCCTACATGCGCGGCCGCATGAACGCCGGCAAGAGCTATGCCCAGCCCCAGCCGCTGGGCGAGGTCATGATAGGCGGCACGGCCGGCGAGGTGGTCGAGTCCAAACACCCGAAATTCCAGCCCGGCGACAAGGTGGTCGGCATGGGCGGCTGGCAAGAATACAGCGTGGTCGATGCCTGGCAGCCCGGCATGCTGCGCAAGGTCGACACCAGCCATGTGCCGCTGTCCTACTATCTGGGCGCGGTGGGCATGCCCGGCGTCACGGCCTGGTACGGCCTGGTCAAGATCATCGCGCCCAAGGCCGGAGAGACCGTGGTGGTCAGCGCCGCCACCGGCGCAGTGGGCAGCGCCTTCGCGGCCCTGGCCAAGGCGCGCGACTGCCGCGTCGTCGGCATCGCCGGCGGCCCCGAGAAATGCAAATATGCGGTGGACGAGCTCGGCTTCGACGCCTGCATAGACTACCGCGAGCACAAGGACGCGGCCTCGCTGTCCAAGGCGCTGAAGGCGGCCTGCCCCAACGGCATCGACGGCTATTTCGAGAACGTCGGCGGCATGGTGCTCGACGCCGTGCTGCTGCGCATGAACGCCTTCGGCCGCATTGCGCTGTGCGGCATGATCGCCGGCTACGACGGCCAGCCGCTGCCGCTGGCCCATCCCGCGCTGATCCTGACCAACCGGCTCAAGCTGGAAGGCTTCATCGTGAGCGAGCACATGGAGGTCTGGCCCGAGGCGCTGGTCGAGCTCGGCACCCTGGTCGGCACCGCCAAGCTGCGCCCGCGCGAGACTGTCTCGCAGGGCATAGCCTCGGCGCCCGAGGCCTTCATCGGCCTGCTCAAGGGCCAGAACTTCGGCAAGCAGCTGGTCAAGCTGATTTAATCGAAGGCCTCGACGTCGCGACGCGCGGAGGGCCTCATGCACGCCACCCACGAGGTTTTCAACCAGCCCGAACCACTGGTCGCCTACAACCTGTTCAGCGGCAACCAGCCGCTGCAGGACGCGTTGAGGTTCAACGCGCCCGCGCTCGACCTCTCCGAGCTCGAGGCGCTGGGCGAGCGCCTGGGCACGGCCGAGATGCAGGCCCATGCGCGCCTGGCCAATGCCCAGCTGCCGCAGCTGCGCAGCCACGACCGCTTCGGCCGGCGCATCGACGAGGTCGAGTTCCACCCGAGCTACCACGCGCTGATGTCGGTCGCCGTGGCGGCCGGGCTGCACGGCACGCCCTGGGCGGGGGGCGCGCATGCCCATGTCCGGCGCGCCGCCGGCTTCATGCTGTTCACCGAGCTCGAGCCCGCCGTCCTCTGCCCGATCTCCATGACCTATGCCGCCACGCCGGCGCTGCGCGGCAATGCGGCCATCCACGCCGACTGGGCGCCGTTGCTTGCCAGCCGAAGCTACGACCCGCTGCTGCGTCCCTGGCGCGACAAGCCCGGCCTGACCATGGGCATGGGCATGACGGAAAAGCAGGGCGGCTCGGACCTGCGCGCCAACACCACCGAAGCCCAGCCCGACGGCAGCGATGCCTGGGGCCCGCGCTTCGTCGTCACCGGCCACAAGTGGTTCTTCTCCGCGCCCATGTGCGACGCCTTCCTGGTGCTGGCGCGCACGCCGGGTGGTCTCAGCTGCCTGTTCCTGCCGCGCGTGCTGCCCGACGGCAGCCGCAACGACATCCGCATCCAGCGCCTCAAGGACAAGCTGGGCAACCGCGCCAACGCGAGTTCCGAGGTCGAGTTCGAGAGCGCCACCGCCTGGCTGGTCGGCGAGGAGGGGCGCGGCGTGCCGCAGATCCTGGCCATGGGCACGCTCACCCGGCTGGACTGCGCCCTGGGCACCAGCGGCCTCATGCGCCAGGCCCTGAGCCTGGCCCTGGACCACACGCGCCAGCGCCAGGCCTTCGGCAAGCCGCTGATAGCCCAGCCGCTGATGCGCCAGGTGCTGGCCGACCTGGCGCTCGAGAGCGAGGCCGCCACCGCGCTGGCGCTGCGCCTGGCGCGCTGCATCGATCAGCCCGACGACGCGCACGAACAAGCCCTGGCGCGCCTGCTCACGCCGGTGACCAAGTTCTGGATCTGCAAGCGCGGCAGCGCCTTCGCCCAGGAGGCCATGGAATGCCTGGGCGGCAACGGCTATGTGGAGGAGGGGGGTGCCGGCGTCATGGCGCGCATCTACCGCGAGATGCCGGTCAACTCGATCTGGGAAGGTGCCGGCAACATCATGGCCCTGGATCTGCTGCGCGCCCTGCGCGGTGCCGACGGCCAGGCCGCGGTGGCGGCCGTGGCGCAGGAACTGGCGGCGGCCAGAGGCCAGCACCCTGCGCTCGACGTGCTGGCGGCCAGCCTGCCTGCGCGCCTGGCACCAACCCAGGACGAACGCGGGGCGCGCCGCCTCGCGCAGGACCTCGCGCTCGCGCTGCAGGCCGCGCTGCTCGCGCAGAGCGTGCCGACGCCGGTGTTCAGCGCCTTCTGCGAAGCGCGCCTGGCCGGGCAGGGCGGTTCGAGCTTCGGCTGCCTGGGCGCCGGCACCAACGTGGGCCTGCTGCTGCAGCGGGCCATGCCGCGCTGATGGCATTGCGTCATTGCGAGGCGCGCAGCGCCGCGGCAATCCACCGTGGATGGCCACGCCCCTGCGGGGCTCGCGATGACGGTGGCGAATGCAAAAGCGACCGCCTGCCTGTTGAGTTTTTCACGACCACTTGAAAGTACACAAGCCATGATTTCCGACTTCCAAGCCAAGACCGCCGTGCTCACCGGCGCCGGCTCAGGCTTCGGCCTCGAATGCGCGCGCATAGGCGCCCGGCTGGGCATGAAGCTGGTGCTGGTCGACGTGCAGCAGGATGCCCTGGACCGGGCCGCGGCCGAGCTGCAGGCCGCCGGCGCCCAGGTGCTCGCCCGCCGGGTCGACGTATCCGACGCGGCGCAGATGGAAGCGCTGGCCCAGGCCGTGCAAGAGCGCTTCGGCGCGCCGCACTTGGTCTTCAACAACGCCGGCGTGGCCGCGGGCGGCCTGGTCTGGGAAAGCTCGGTTCGGGACTGGGACTGGGTGCTCGGCGTCAACCTCTGGGGCGTGATCCACGGCGTGCGCCTGTTCGCGCCCATGATGCTCGAGGCGGCCCGCCGCGACCCAGCCTACCAGGGCCACATCGTCAACACGGCCAGCATGGCCGGGCTGCTGACCCCTCCCAACATGGGCATCTACAACGTCAGCAAGCACGCCGTGGTGGCGCTGAGCGAAACCCTCTACCAGGACCTGCGCCTGGTGTCCGACCAGGTCGGCGCCAGCGTGTTGTGCCCCTACTTCGTGCCCACCGGCATCAGCCAGAGCGAGCGCAACCGCCCGGCTGACCTGGTGGGCGGCCCGCCCACGGCGAGCCAGCTGATCGGCCAGGCCATGAGCGACAAGGCCGTGGGCAGCGGCAAGGTCACGGCACCGGAAGTGGCCCAGGCGGTGTTCGACGCCGCCTCCGCCGACCGTTTCTACATCTACAGCCACCCGCAGGCGCTGGGCAACGTGCAAAGCCGCATGGAGGCCATACTGCAGCAGCAGAACCCACCCGACCCATTCGCCGCCAAGCCCGAGATCGGCGAGCAGCTGCGTGCGGCCCTGCGGGCGGGCTAACGGGCAAGTGGGCAATCTGATCTTTCGTCATTGCGCACAGCCTTTCCCGCCAGCTGGCGTACTTGAAAGGCTGCGCACTGACACGTCATAGCAGATGTGCTACCATTGAGCACACCTGAAGACAGAAGAATGGCAAAAACACGCAAGGAAATTCTGCTCGAGCAGGAACGTTTCGAACTCAAGCACAAATCTGGTGGCGGACTCCTGAGCTATGAGGTGTGGGGTTACATTGAAAATGGGAGCACGGTGGTCACCAGGTACAACCTGGCCTACATCAACCACGAGATCTACCAAGGCGATAACGGCCGGGTTCTCGGCTTTGACAATGCCCATGGCTACCACCACAGGCATTACATGGGTCAGATCGATGCGGTCGAGTTCCTGAGCTACGAGGCCACGCTGGAAAGATTCCAGCTGGAATGGCAGGAGATTGTCAAAGCAACACGAGGAAAGAAGCCATGACCAAAGTTGTCATCCGTACGGGCGATGTCGCGGGGTTTTTTTCGCGAGCGAAGGATGCCGCACGCAAGGCCGACAAGGGTGGAACGTTTGAAGGGAGAGTGACACTCTCGTTCGAAGACCCTCAACGGATGTTTACCGTGCTATCCGAGGCTCGTCGCCGCTTGATGATGGAGGTGATGCACGAGCCCAAGACCATCAACGAGTTGTCGCACAGACTGCATCGCAATCGCTCTGCCATCACCAAAGATGTTGGACTGCTGGAGAAGGTGGGGTTGATCGTGTCGCAACGGCAGGCCAATCCAGGCCACGGCATTCAAAAAGTCATCCGGTCGGTCGCGCCCCAAATCGAACTGGTCGCCACGTTGGGATGACGCCCCTTTGCGGGCACGTCTCTACATCTACAGCCACCCGCAGGCGCTGGGCAACGTGCAAAGCCGCATGGAGGCCATCCTGCAGCAACGCAACCCACCCGACCCGTTCGCCGCCAAGCCCGAGATCGGTGAGCAGCTGCGTGCGGCCCTGCGGGCGGGTTGAACGGCGGCAGGGCTTGCCCCTGGCGGAGGCGCCGGCCTGGGGCTATCCGGCGCCAAAAGGCGCCAGGAGATGAGCCCCGCAGGTACCAAATTTACAAATGCTATCGAGGCGACATGTGCCGAATTGCGAGCAATGTGGCCCAAGTTACGTAACAAAATGTAATTAGTCCTAAAGTACGTAGCGAGGCTTCCCGGTTTCTCGTAACTTACGTTCCTATACGGCGTTTTTCCCTTTGAAATTGGTACGGGTTTTCTGTGTAAGAATCGTATCAAAAGGTGGTGGGTCGGATACATCTGGCCTGGGCCGCAAGGTAAAAACACCGAGCAGGAGAGGGAAGATGAATGAAAGCAGTCCGACACGGCACAGGTTCGCCGCAGCCGCAGGCATGACCGATCTGTGGTCGTCCACGCGGTTTTCCTCGCGCGAGAGCGTGCCTTCCCTGTGGCCTGAGCATTTTGCAGGCCAGCCCGGCAAACCGGCGCAGGTGTTGCTCGTCGACGACGATCCCCACATGCGCATGGTGATCTCCCAGGAGTTGCTGGTCGACCCGCGCATCCTCCTGGTGGCCCAGGCCGCCAGCGTGCACGAGGGGCGCCGAATGATCGATCGGCATGAATTCGACGTGCTGATGGTGGATCTGAACCTTGGCGACGGCTGGGGCTTCGAGCTCATCGAGCACATGAAAAGCGCCCGCCCCGACGCCGAGGCCGTGGTGATCTCGGCGCTGGAGGACGAGCAGCACGCGCTGCGCGCCTTCGAGCTCGGCGCCACGGGCTACCTGGTCAAGAACTCCTGGTTCGGCAACTTCCCCCAGGCGGTGCTGCAGGTCGTCAACGGCGGGGCCTCGATCACGCCCAGCATGGCGCGGCGCCTGCTGCGCAAGCTCGAGCACGGGCCGAGTGTCCAACTTCCGGAGCCCGGCGCCGAAGAGGCCGAGCCGCTGTCCGAGCGCGAGAAGGAAATCCTCAAGATCGTCGCCGTGGGCTACACCAGCGCCGAGATCGGCGAGCGGCTCAACATCAGCTGCATGACGGTCAACACCCACATCAAGAACATCTACCGCAAGCTGCACGTGCGCACCCGCGCCCAGGCGGTCAATTTTGCGGCGCACCACGGCTTGCTTTGAGGTTTGCCGCTTCTTTTGGTCCAAGGGTGGAATCGGCGCGCATTCACGCGCTAAGCTAAGGCCATGCGTTGGCCTTACTTGCTGATCACGGCAATCGCCGCTGTGCAGGCGGTGCTGCTGCTCACCTGGTCCCTGTGGGGCTGGCACAAGAGCCGCAGCCTGGTCGACAAGGCCTTGGCCTGGGCCGCCACGTTCTGGATCGTCCACCTGCTGCTCTCGCCCGAGACCGGCTTGCTGCTGCCAGGCGCAGACGCCGTGCTGCTCACCCACCTGGGCTACCAGGGCCTGGTGGCGGCCGTCAGCTATTTCCTGCTGGTCAGCGCCATGGCGCACGACCGCAAGCTGCACGCCATCTGGTGGCTGCAGGGCGCAATCGGCGTCGCGGCGCTGGGCTGGTATTACGGCGCAGTGGCGGGCCCGGGCCGCGATCAGGCCTACCTGGTATGGAAGCTCGCGAACGGCGCGGGCGCCGCGGCGCTCACCGGCGTGGTGCTCGTGCGTGCCTTCTGGGGGCACATGCAAAGGCATTCGATGGTCGTGGGCGCGGGCATCATCGGCCTGGGCATCTGCATCAGCGATCTTCTGCAGGCCGAAGGGCACATGCTGGGCGTGCCCCTGCGGCACCACTTCTACGCGCTGTACCTGATGGTCATGTGGTTGTTCGTGACCGGGCGGGCCGGGACCGCGCAGGCGCGCGGCCAGGGCCAGGCGGCCCTGGCCGACAAGCCCGCAAATGCGAATGACGCGGCCGAGGCCGTGAGCCACGAGCGTCACCGCATCGCGCAGGACCTGCACGACGGCGTGGGCTCGCAGCTGGTGAACATCCTCTCCTCGCTCGACAGCCACAACCCGCAACAGCAGGCGCTGGCGCTGGCGCTGGAAAACTGCCTGGTCGACCTCAAGATCATGGTCGATTCGATCGACGGTACCCAGGACAGCGTCACCGACGTGCTGGCCAGGCTGCGCTACCGCGTGCAGCACTCGCTGGACAAGCTGGGCATCACCATGGTGTGGAACGTGGAGTTCAATGACGCGCTGGAGAGCCTGCGCGGCGAGACCGCAGGCCAAGTGCTGCGCATTGCCCAGGAGGCGCTGTCCAACGTGATGCGCCACTCCGGCGCCAGCCGCGTCGAGGTGGCGTGCCGCGTCGACGGCGCGACGCAAAGCCTTTGCCTGGAAGTCCGGGACAACGGTCGGGGTGGCGCCGACGAGGCCGCGGCGGCGAACGGTAAAGGCCTTCTGGGCATGCAACGGCGTGCTGCTCTCATCGGGGGGCATCTGCAGATCGAAAGTCCGCCCGGTGAGGGCACGCGCCTCGAGCTTTGCGTGCCGCTGGCGCAGGCCTCGCGTGGCATGTAGTACGAAGTGCGTCCTTTGCCCTGAATCAATCCTTCCTCGTGCGGACAGCGCGGGCGGCCTTTACTTCGCTTCGAATACCCAGTTTGAGGTATAGGCAACACAGGCCTCGCCGAACAGAATGAAACCGTAGACAGAGGAAGTTGCTGGCATCCCAGTCGGGGGGCGTCGGTGGTTTTCAGAGGCTACGGCAAAGCCATCTGTCGCTCATGGGGAGCGAGGGATGTTTCACTTGGAACTCAGGAGTTGCATCATGGAAAAAATCATTCTGGCGACGCGCCGCTTCCTGCGCGACGAAGAGGGCGTGACCGCGATCGAGTACGGCCTGATCGCGGCGTTGATCGCCATCGTCATCATCGCCGCTGTCTCGCTCGTTGGCCAAGACCTGAACAACACGTTCCAGGAAGTTGCTAACGCTCTCTCATGACGATTGACAGCTGATATGAGGCAAGCAATGATGAGCCCAAATTATTGCTTGCCGGAATATCTGTCAGTTACAACGGAGAGTGTCATGAAGCCCCGCCTTGGCAGAGCAGTTGCCGTATCGCGAAGAGCTGCCCAGCGGGGCGTCACTTCGATTGAGTATGCACTGCTTGCGTCCTTGATTGCCATTGCCATTGTTGCCGGCGTTTCTGCCGCTGGTGGCGCGAACGGTGACTCCTGGACGGCATGGGCAGCGAAACTGAGCGCTGCGATTGAGTCGGTGCTTGGAAACTGAAACCACTCTGTCTAAGCGGATCGACATGATGCGCAGATAGCGGAACGGCGCTGGCTGGTACGAGTAGGCGATTTCGCAAGCATTCTCGAATTGGTCAGCGAAGGGAGGTAGGGATGAAGTTTGATGTCTCTCCTGCGGTTTGGCAGTTCTGGAGCCTCTCGGCCCTTGCGCTGATCATGCTCGCAGCGCTGCTGACGGATCTGCGCCGGCGCTGCATTCCCAACAAGCTCATACTTCTGACGCTGTGCGCGGGCCTGCTGACTCATGTCTTGGGTCCGGTCAACGATGCCGGCGGACTGTTCAGCGACCGGCCGGGTGCACTCGGCGCCAAAGGGGTGCTGGCTGGCGCCCTGACAGGTCTGACCCTGTTCCTTCCGCTTTACGCGCTACGTGCCATGGGTGCGGGCGACGTCAAGCTCATGGCCGGCATCGGCAGCTTTGCCGGTCCCGCCGACACGCTCAATGTCGCTGTAGTCATCCTCCTGATGGGGGGCGTGCTCTCTGTCGCGCGCATGCTTTTGGGGGGCACGACAAGGCACGTCATGGCCAATGTCATGCTCGTACTGTCACCTGTCTTGCACGGAGGCCCACGCCAATTCGACGCGGCCAAGCATTCCGTGGACCGCATGCCTTATGCGCTCGCCATGGTGACGGGTCTGCTGGCCTACGGCAGCTGGCTGTGGCTGGGTGGCTCACCGTTGTTCCGTTTCTGAAGCGCAGGAGGGCAACATGCTGAACCTGGATTCCCTCGACACCACGGCCCCTGCCGCGCAGTCCGTCGGTGAAAAGACTGGCGCAGAGCCAGGGGGCTTGCCCGACAGCTTCATGACCGAGTTGGCGCTGCGCCACCTGTCCCGTCGAGGCGAGCTCCGGCTGGCGGCCATGAAGCAATTGCTGGGCGTGAACGGGGCGGTTACGGACGCGCTGCTGATCAAGATGCGCAGCCTGCAATTGGTCGAAGTGCCGCGCCGTGGCAGTCTGGATGGCGACGTGAGTTATGCGCTGACCGATACCGGTCATCGCCAAGCGCGTCTGGCCATGGAGAAATGCCAGTATGTGGGGCCTGCACCGGTCACTTTGTCTGAATACGTGACCGAGATTCATCGCCAGGCCCGTGAGGCTGCCTTCGTGCGCGTGGCCGATCTGCGTGAGGCTCTGGGTGACCTGGTGATCGACGAGGCCCTGCTGCCTGCGCTGGGCGGCTCCATGAACTCCGGCAAGGCCATGTACCTGTACGGCGAGAGCGGCTCGGGCAAGACCTACCTGGCCGAGCACCTCGTGAAGACGCTGCACGGCACGATCCGCGTGCCGCATGCGCTCTATGTGGAAGGTGAAGTGGTTCAGCTCTACGACCCAACGGTGCATCGCGCGGTGTCGGAAGCTGCGAACAATGGCCGCAGCCTGGCGCTGGAGGGCGAGGCCGACGGCCGCTGGGTCCGGGTGCAACGTCCGGTGGTGGTGGCAGGCGGGGAACTGACCTTGGCCATGCTGGACCTGCAATACGACCCGCATACGCGCGTGCATGTGGCGCCACCGCAGATGAAGGCCAACAACGGTATCTTTGTCATCGATGACCTGGGCCGCCAGCGCGTCGCGCCGCGCGAACTCATGAACCGCTGGATCGTTCCGCTGGACCGCAAGGTGGACTACCTGGGCCTGCACAGTGGCATCAAGTTCGAGCTGCCGTTCGACGTGAAGGTCGTGTTCTCGTCCAACCTGTCGCCCGAACAGTTGGTCGACCCGGCCTTTGCGCGGCGCCTGGGCTACAAGATCCATGTGCCCGAACTTTCCCCGGAGCAATACCGCGAGGTCGTGACCCAGGCCTGCGCCCGGGCCGGCGTGCCGCCGGATGCAGCATCTATCGACCATTTGGTGGATGGCTTGCATCCACGCCATGGCCGCTCCTACTTCCCTTGCATACCGCATGACGTCATCGGCAAGATCGCCGACCGCGCGTGCTACCTCGATGAGCCCCCGCGCATGACGCCGGAGCTGATCGAATGGGCCTGGGAACTTTATTTTGGCGGCGGGGACGACACCGCGTCTGCCGAAGCCGTACAGTCTCTGAATTGAGGAGAGGAGATCATCATGAAAAGCAGACGCGCCCTCATCATGCTGTTGTTGTCTATCTTGACCGGTGTGGCAGCCGTGCTGCTGGCCGCCCGCTGGCTCGGCGAGCAGGCGGCCAGTGGCAACACCACGGTTGTCGTGGCTACCCGCGACCTAGATCTGGGCCAGCCCCTTCAGCCCAGCATGTTGCAAGAGATTGCCTGGCCCACGGGCTCGGAACCCGTGGGGGCGTACCGTGAGGCGAAAAAACTTGAGGGCCGCGTGGTGCGAACTTCGATATTCAAGGGTGAACCTGTCCTGGAGCCCAAGCTCGCCGCAGTGGGAACCAAGGGTGGGCTGGATTCCATCATCAAGGAGGGTAACCGCGCCATGACCGTCCGCGTCAATGAAGTGGTTGGCGTGGCTGGCTTCCTGGTGCCGGGCAGCTACGTGGACCTGTTGGTCAACGTCCAGGAGAACCGTTCAGGCGGCCGGTCTGGAACCATCTCCAAGATCGTGCTCGAACGCATCCTGGTGTTGGCCGTGGCGCAGGAGGCCAACCGCGACGAGACCAAACCCAAGGTGGTGAACGCCGTCACGCTCGAGGTCACGCCCGAGCAGGCCGAGAAGATCGACTTGGCACGTAATATTGGGACGTTGTCGCTGGTACTACGCAACCAAGTTGACCTCAAGGATGCCACGACTGCTGGCGCGCGCCAGGAAGACCTGCTGGCTCAGGAGCCCACGCCAGTCGCGTCCGCGGCCAAGGCGGTCGTGGCCAGGGCCGCGCCAAGGCCCGTCAAACGCACTGTACGCGCGCCCGTCGCGGAGCCGTCGGAACGCGTCGAAATGATTCGCGGCATCCAAAAAGCCAATTCCGATTTCTGAGGAGGCCCCCATGAAGAAGAACACTGCCCATACGCCCCTGGCTGCTGGCCTGGGGTTCGCCCTGGTGGCCTTGCTGGCAACGGCTTCCGGACAGGCGCAGACGCCGGCTGTGACCAAGGGCGTGACCACCAGTCGCCCTGCGCCGGCCGGTTCGGCACCAGCCAGGGTGCCCAGCGGAATCGACTTTTCCACCGTCGGGCCGTCGATGGACCTCATCATCGGCAAATCCACGCTTTTGCGCCTGCCGTCGCCGGCAGAGCGCATCTCGCTGGGCGACCCCAGCATCGCCGACGTCACCTTGATCAGCCCTACCGAGCTCTACCTGCTGGGCAAGACCTATGGCTCGACCAACATGATCATCTGGCGCAAGGGTTCGGGCGCGACGGCGGTGGACCTCAACGTCAACATCGACTACCAGCGCATGGAGAGAAAGATCAACGAGCTGATGCCGGAGGAGAAGGGCATCAAGGTGCGGCCGGCGGCCGACTCGGTGATCCTGACGGGTGTGGTGTCCAGCGCCGTCAAGGCTCGTTATGCGGAGGACATCGCCAACGCCTTTGTGCGTGATGTCAACCGGAGCATGGCGCTCCCGGTGGTCGCGGGCAGCACGCGAGTCGCGCCCGGCACGTCTATCGGAGGGGGGCGTGGTGGGGCCGGCGGTGCAGCCGGTGGCAAAGTGGTGAACCTGTTGCAGATCGCCGAGGCCCAGCAGGTGATGCTGGAGGTGACCGTGGCCGAGGTCTCCAAGACCTTGATTGACAGGCTGGGCGCCCGCTTCAGCGCCTCGCGCACCAACGGCAACTGGACCTTCGGCATCCTGTCGGAACTGCTGTCCGGTGGCTCGGGACTGCTCTCGGCGATCAAGAGCACCAACGGCAATGGCATCGCGATCGACGCCGAGAAAAACGACGGCCTGGTCAAGGTCCTGGCCGAACCCAACATCGTGGCCATCAGCGGGCAGGAGGCCAGCTTCCTGGCGGGTGGCAAGATCTTCATCCCCGTCGCGCGCAGCAACGAGACCACAGGCGGGACGACCATCACGCTGGAGGAAAAGGAATTCGGCGTGGGGGTGAAATTCACGCCAACGGTGCTCGAGGGCGGGCGCATCCACCTCAAGGTCGCCCCCGAGGTGTCCGAGCTCTCGCAGACCGGCTCGCCCTTCACCACGGTGGGGGGGGTCACGTCCGTGCTGCCCAGCTTCACGACGCGCAAGGTCCAGACCTCGGTGCAGCTGATGGACGGGCAAAGCCTGGCCATCGCTGGCCTGATCAAGAACAACGTCAAGCAGGCGGTGGAGCGCGTGCCGGGCCTGGGTGAGGTGCCGGTGCTGGGTGCGCTGTTTCGCAGCAATGAGTTCCAAGGCGACCGCAGCGAACTCATGTTCGTGATCACGCCTCGCCTGGTCAAGCCGCTCGAGCCCAACTACATCCTGCCCACCGACAGCTACATGCCTCCTAACCGCAGCGAGTTCTACCTGGGCAACAAGCTGGAAGGCTCGGGCCACGAGGAGATACCGGCTGACAAGCGCAATGCACCCGTCACCCCCGCTGCGGCGCCCGCGGCCGGCGGCATGGAAGTCAAGTAAGGAGAGCTCATCATGTCACTTGCTCAATTCTTTGCCCAACGCGGACGGGTACTGCCCCTCCTGGGGACGATGGCCCTGTTCGCGGGCTGTGCCAGCACGACGCCCGTGGCGGACAGCCATTTCGGCGAGGCCGTGCGCGCGGCGCGCGCTGCGCAAACGCTGAACCCGCAAGCCTCGGCCAACCGTGATCCGGTCAAGGGCATCGACGGCCAAGCCGGCTCGGCGGCGATGGAGCGGTATCAGGATTCGTTCAAGTCGCCGCCCAAGACCTTCGAGATCCTGAATATTGGGGGCAGCCTCTAACGAAGCGGCACCCGATGCCAGTGGAGCGGCAATCATGAGAGTTCAGTCAATTTTTCGAACAGGTGTCAGGGCCCGGCGGCAACGCGGCGCCGTGGCCATCGTCCTTGGACTCTCCATCTTCGTGCTTTTTGGCTTCCTGGCCTTGGTGGTGGACCTGGGACGCACCTACGTGGTCCGCACGGAGCTGCAGAACGCGGCAGACGCGGCGGCACTGGCCGGCGCGAAGCAGCTGAACCAGACCGCCGCCGGCGTGACCAGTGCCGTGAGTTTCGCCATCGCCATGGCGGCGCAGAACGATTTCAAGTTTTCGACACCCGTGACCATCACCATCGCCGACATCAGCGTCGGGCATTGTCCCGACGATGTGTGCATGGTCGCCGCCAGCACCGTCGATACCGATGGCGAGGCTTCCAACAAGACCTTCATCAAGGTCGATATTCCGTCTGGCAACCTTCCGACTTTTTTTGCCATGATTCCCACGGCTTCCGGCGACACTGGCACCGCTGCCACTACCACGTACGGTCGGGCCGTGGCGGGGCGGTTCATCAACGACATCACCCCCATAGGCATCTGCGCCATCAGCACAGCGAAGGGAGAGCTGATCGGTCCCACCTTTCCTGACGGGTCGCGCGAGCTGGCGCAGTTTGGCTTCAGGCGCGGGGTCAGTTATGACCTTTTCAATCTGGGCCCGTTGGGCTCGCCGGCCGACACCTACCTGCTGGACCCGGTTGACATCCATCCCAACCCCTGCGACCCGGCCAACTCGAGCGCCAACATCACGGCGCCGTTCGTTTGCGGTGGTTCCTCGGCCATTCTGACCACCACACCAGGAACCGTCTGGGGTAACACTGGTTATTCGTGGGGAAAAATTCAGGCGGCGTTGAACTCCCGGTTCAATGTCTACGGTGGCGCTTCGGTGTGCATACCGGCCCAAGCGCCGCCCGATATCAATATTCAAAATTTTGCTTGCAAGGAGGGCGACTTATGTCCGAGCCCCCCCCTCCCCGCGGCGGACTGGATGACACCTGCGTCTGCGCCCGCGACTCAACACATAATCAACCCGAGCCTGCCGCCTGCCGTGCCGCTTCCAGAACAATACGGTGTGCTGTGGTCCTATAGCCGTGCGGTGCGCGGCGTGGTCGATCCGGATGACACAACCAGCTTCATACCCGGTACCAGTTACGCGACTGGAGATTGGGCGACCCTCTATTCGACACCGGGCGGTGCCCCGGCAACCAATGCGAATTTCCCGGTCCCGGCAACGGGTTCGCCCTATCAAGACCCCTCCCATACCACCGCGCCGACCGGCAACCCAGGGCTTGCCAATCGGCGAGTCCTGAATCTGGCGATCGCGAATTGCCCGCTGATCACTGGCACGGGCGCCTGCATGGCCATTCCGGTATTGGGCATTGGAAAATTCTTCATGCAGGTTCCCGCTGTCAACTCCCCAAAGAAGCTGTATGTGGAGTTTGCCGGGTTGATCGATCCCGTCCCGGTCGCCGACATCAAGCTGTACAGATGATCGCCATGAGTACGAGAAATCTCCCATCAACTCAGCGGATGCATCGCCAGCGCGGTGCTGCAGCTGTGGAACTGGCCTTCGTGATCTTCGTGCTCTTGCTGATCGTTGCCGGGACCATCGCCTTCGGCCGTGCCTTCTGGTATGCCGATGCATTGACCAAGGCCACCCGGGATGGCGCGCGGCTGCTTTCCACCTGGCCGGTCGGCACGGTCAACAGTGCGGGAGTCATTGCTGCACGCGACATGGTAATCAGCAACGCGAACGCTGCTAACGTCAATCCAGCATTGGTCACAGGTAACGTGGTGGTCGAGTGCCTTAACAGCACCTTTTCCACGGTGTCCTGCGTAGACGGTACTGCGCCCAACAACGTGAGGGTCAGGATCAGCGGCTTTAGCCTGAGCTTGGATGCCTGGTTTCCTTTTGTCAGTGCAAGCGGTGTCATCGACTACGGCACTGTAGGCATAGCCCCTCACACCACCATGCGCTACATGAACTGAGGTTGATCATGCGTTCGCCCCATTTACCTGCGAGGAGGATGAAAAAGTCATGGCGCGGTGTCGCCGCCGTTGAATTTGCCTTGGTGCTGCTGCCATTCCTTGTAATGCTTCTGGGGGCGATCGAGTTTGGACGATTACTGTTTCTGTGGAATACGGTACAGGAGGTGACCCGCAATGCGGCACGTCAAGCGGTTGTCACCGATTTCTCGCTGTCAACCGAGACCGACAAAATCAAGTATTCGGCCGTTTTTCGATCCAACGCCGGTTCGCTACCGGCTGCGCCAGAGGTGACGAATGCTCATGTAGTCATACGCTATCTGAACGCTGCAGGAAATGTGGCGAGTCCGATGCCGGTGAGCCCGGGTGACAATATCTCCGCCTGCCTCGATTCCGAGCGCACCAGCTCTTGCATCCGATTCGTGGAGGTCTGTCTTAGTACGGGAAGCAGTTGCCAGTCAGACCAGCTCGTGTCATTTGTCCCGCTGGTCAGCCTTTTCGACGCCGACTTGGCAGGCCTGAAAATTCCGTTGTCTACGGTTCGTATGCCGGCCGAGAGCCTGGGTTTCAGGCCCTGATTGATTGTTTATGACCCTCAGAATTTCTTTCATCTGCAGTGACTCGGCGCAACGCGACGCATTGCTGGCGCAGATACCTCGCATGCAGGACGTGGAGTTCAGTGCCCACATCGGCACCACGCGTACCTTGGCCACGGTGCTGCAGAAGGAACTGCCGGACTTGGCGTTGCTGGACTTTCCGGTGTCGGACCATGTGGCACTCGAGCAAATACAGGCCGCGACACTGCATGCGACCGGATCGCACGTGGTGCTGGTGAGCCCGGACAGTTCTGCGGAATTACTGCGCCAAGCCATGCGTGCGGGTGTGCGTGACATCCTCGCGGCCCCCATGGGCGCGTCCACCGTTCAGTACGCGCTGGACTATGTAAGAGAGCGTTTGGCCAAGCACTCGCAAAAGCCTGATGTCCACGGCGCCATCCTGGCCTTCGTGCCCGTCAAGGGCGGCGCAGGCGCGACGTTTCTGGCCACCAGCCTGGCCTATGCCTTGTCGACCCAGGGCAAACGGGTGCTGGTGGTGGACCTGAACCTGTACTTCGGCGATGCGGCACTCTTCGTCTCCGAGCACCAGCCCACGTCCAGCGTGGTGGACCTGGCACGCCAGACCTACCGCATGGACGCTTCACTGCTCGACACCAGCGTGCTCAAGGCGCGCGACAACCTGCATGTGTTGGCGGCACCGCCCTGGCCCAAGCAGGTGGAGGCTGTAACGCCCGATGCATTGGAAAGCATCCTGACGCTGGCACGGAGCCAGTACGACTTCATCGTTCTCGACGCCAGCCGCATGCTGGACGCTGCCACGGTCAAGGCGCTGGACATGGCCGACAAGATCTACTTGACGCTGCAGCTGTCGCTGCCCTCGATCCAGAACGCCAAGCGCGTGATCACCGTGTTGCAGGAGTATGGCTATGGCCTGGACAAGCTGCGCCTGGTAGTCAACCGCTACGAAAAGGGTGGCCAGGTTCGCCTGGAAGAACTGGAGCGCGTGACCCAGCTCAAGGTGTCCCGCTCGGTTCCGAACAGCTACGAGACCGTCAGCTCCTCGGTGAACGAGGGTGTGCCGTTGATCATGCTGTCGGCGCGCGATCCGGTGGCCCGTGACCTGCGGGAATGGGCCCAGGAACTCTCACCGGTTTCTGTCAAACCGGCGGGGACCAAGGGCTGGTTCCGCAGTCTTGGCGTCCCCGGCTTGAGGGGCTCGTCGTGAAACCTCGGAATGCAATGTTGGATCCCGGCAGTGGCCGGGGGAGGAGTGCATCATGATGTTCAGATCACAGGGGTACGAAGTGAAGCGTGCGCGCTTGGCGTCTGACTTGAGTCTGTCCGAGGGGTCGGGCGGAGGTGATCAGGCCGCCAACTACCACGAACTCAAGAGCCAGCTGCATAGCAAGCTGCTGAGTCGCATCGACTTGGACGTCATGGCCTCCATGAAGCCCGAGCGCCTGCGCGAAGAACTGGGCGTGCTCGTGGAGCGGCTGGTGGCGGAATCGGGTGCGGCCCTCAACGGGGCGGAGCGCAAGCGGCTGACACAGGACATCCAGGACGAGGTGATGGGCCTCGGCCCGCTGGAGCCTCTGCTTGCCGATCCCACCATCTCGGACATCTTGGTCAACGGGCCCCGCAAGGTCTACGTGGAGCGCCGCGGCAAGCTGGAGCGGACCGACATCGTTTTCTCGGACAACGACCACTTGATGAAGATCATCGACAAGATCGTCTCCAGGATTGGCCGCCGGGTCGACGAATCCAGCCCCATGGTGGATGCGCGGCTGCCGGATGGCTCCCGTGTCAACGCCATCATTCCGCCGCTGGCGCTGGATGGTCCGCTGCTGTCGATCCGCCGTTTTGCCGTGGTGCCGCTCAAGATGGACGACCTGATCAGCAACAAGTCGCTGACGCCGCCGTTGTCCGAGCTGCTCGTTGGCATGGTCAAGGCCAAGATGAACATCCTGATCTCAGGCGGCACGGGCACCGGCAAGACTACGCTGCTTAACGTGCTGTCGGGGGCGATACCGCCCGGCGAGCGCATCGTGACCATCGAGGATGCGGCGGAACTGCAGTTGCAGCAGCCGCACGTAGTCAGGCTGGAAACGCGGCCACCCAACATCGAGGGCAAGGGCGAGGTGACCCAGCGGGCCCTGGTGCGCAACAGCTTGCGCATGCGACCGGACCGCATCATCCTGGGCGAGGTGCGCGGTGCCGAGACGCTGGACATGCTGCAGGCCATGAACACCGGTCACGAGGGTTCCATGGCCACGGTGCACGCGAACTCGCCACGCGATGCCCTTACTCGACTCGAAAACATGGCCACCTATGGGGGCGCCACGATCCCGCAGGATGCCATGCGCCATCAGATCAGTTCGGCCGTCATGGCGGTGATCCAGATTGCCCGCCTGACGGACGGGCGCCGCAAACTCGTCAGCCTGCAGGAAATCACCGGCATGGAGGGTGAAATCATCACCATGCAGGAGATCTATCGATTCACGCAGACAGGGATGGCTGCCGATGGTTCCGCTTTGGGCAGTTTCCGTGCGACCGGTGTCAGGCCCAAGTTCATGGAGCGCCTGAAGGCCTTCAGTGTCCGCGTGCCTGATGAAACCTTCGACCCCAGCCTGATCTACGAGTGATGCCATGAACACCGGAATGTTGCTATTCGTGGTCCTCGGCTTCGTTGCCGTGGTGCTGCTGCTGGAGGGCTCCTACGTCCTCTGGAATGACAACAAGAGCCCCGAGGTGAAGCGCATCGAGCAGCGTCTTAGGGCGATTTCCGCGGGTGGCCACGACCCTGGAGACATCAAGCTGGTCAAGGAACGGGTCATGAGCAGTACACCCGGTCTGCACAGCGTGCTGGTTCAGTTGCCGCAGTTGCATCAACTTGACCGCTTATTGCTTCAGGCGGGCTCGCGGAACACGGTTTCCCATGTCCTTGTGACATGCGCGATGGCTGCAATAGCTGGTTTGATCACGGCCGCTTTGCTGAGATGGCATTGGTTTTTCATGCTGCTCTTGGCTCTTGGACTGGCAATTGCGCCGTTGCTGCACCTTCTCGTGAAGCGCGAGCGACGGATGCATCTGATGGAGGCGCAATTGCCCGACGCTTTGGATCTCATTGCTCGTGCACTGCGCGCCGGCCATTCCTTTCTTTCGGCACTGGGTATGGTCGGAGAGGAGGGGCCCGAGCCGATTGCGGGCGAGTTCAAGACGGTGTTCGACGAAATCAGCTTCGGTATTTCCACCGAAAACGCGTTGAATGACTTGGCGAAACGGGTTCCTGCGTCAGACCTGCGCTATTTCGTCATGGCGGTGCTCATACAGCGCGAGACGGGCGGCAACTTGGCTGAGTTGCTCGACAACTTGGCGCGGCTGATACGTGAGCGGTTCAAGCTGCTGGCTAAGGTGCAAGTACTCGCGGCGGAGGGCAAGCTCTCGGCCTGGATACTGACCCTATTGCCCTTTGTCGTGGCCGCTGCGGTTCAGACTATGAACCCGAAGTACCTGTCGGCGTTGTACACGGATCCGATGGGTATCAAGATGGTGATCGGTGCCTTGATCATGATTGTCATTGGCATCATCGCCATGTGGCGCATCATCGAGATTCGCGTGTGAGGTGTCGCCATGAACGCGCAAACTTTGATACTTGCCCTGGTCTTCCTCTCGGTCGCTGGTGTCACGTTGGGTGTCACACTGTGGGTCAATCGCCGGGCGGCAGTCAGGGATCGCGTCGATCGCTTGGATCAGGGGGACAGCAAAGTCGAGGAAGATCGTCCTGCTGTCGGGCGGGAGTGGTTGGCCAGGGTCGCACAGGTCGCTGGCCCCATGGCCAAATTGTCGTCGCCCAAAGACGGATGGGAGGCCTCAAGCCTGCGCGTGCGCTTCATGCAGGCCGGTCTGCGCGATGGCCATTGGCCAGCAATTTTCTTCGGTGCCAAGACGGTGCTGGCTCTAGCGCTGCCAGCCATCCTGGCCTTGTCTTTGGGGCTAGGGCCGCAGTTGACGACAAACCGCAATGTTTTTTTACTGGTCTTGCTCGCAGGCTTCGGCTATTACCTGCCCAATGTCGTACTGTCCCGCATCACGGAGCAGCGACAGCGTGAATTGAGGGAATCTTTACCCGACGCTCTGGACATGATGCTGGTTTGCGTCGAGGCCGGGTTGGGTCTCGATGCCGCCATGAACCGCGCGGCCAGCGAGATCGGCATGCGCAGCCAAGCCCTTTCCGACGAACTCGGTCTGGTCGCGTTGGAGCTTCGCATGGGGGTCAAGCGTGAGCACGCCTTGCGCAATCTGGCGCTGCGGACTGGAGTCGATGACGTTGCGGGTTTTGTCACCATGCTGGTACAAGCGGACCGCTTTGGTACCAACATCGCGCAGGCCCTCAGGGTACAGGCCGACACCATGCGCGTCCATCGCCAGCTACGAGCCGAGGAGCTGGCAGCCAAGATACCGTTGAAGCTGTTATTCCCGCTGATTTTTTTCATCTTTCCATCGCTGCTGCTGGTGTTGCTCGGTCCCGCCTGGATCAGCATTTACCGCGTCCTGCTGCCGGCAATGGGTGGGCGCTGATTATTCGAGGAGAACAGCCATGACGCGAAACTGGACTACGTTCACTGCTATTTCGACACTTAGCTCGCTGCTCGGCTGCGCTCAACTTGGTACGGGCCAGCCACCATCCGCAGCAGTACGTGGCACCGCCGGCCCTGTGCAGCAAGTCTTGCCGGTCAAGGTCGCAGCCGTGCCGGCAGCGGCACGCCAGTCTGCGGCGCCAAGCGCAGAGGGCGCCTTCCTCATGGGCCGTGCTGCGCACGGGGCAGGCCACCTCGCGGAGGCGCGAATGCACTACACCCTGGTCTTGGCGCTGGAGTCGCGCCATGGGGGCGCGCTCAATGCCATGGCCGTCATCCACGCCCAGGAGGGGCGACTCGATGATGCGCTGAGGCTGTTCAACGAAGCCATGGCGGTGGCGCCCCAAGCGGCCCACTTGCACAACAACGCAGGCTATGCACTGCTGCGCGCAGGCCGCCTGGACGAAGCGGAGACCGCCTTGCTTCGTGCGAGAGAGTTGGATCCTGCCAATCGACAGGTTGCCCAGAACCTGGACCTGTTGCGGACGGCGCAGGCGCGGGCGGGGAA